>NZ_JBJEXT010000039.1:0-138124 GCF_051886055.1 Mitsuokella apri
GTCCGCATTCTCTATATAAAGTTTTGGAAGCGCATGGTGAATGCCATGCATCTATCACAAATGTTATTATAGCAGTTTTCAGACAAAATGTCCAGCAGCTAAGCGGCTGAACTGTGCGGTCTGCGAAAATTTCGTATGCAGCGAAAGCCGCCGAATGGTACAATGATATAATGATAGAAAAAGAAAGGCGGAGTGCGATATGACCGTATGGCAGGATGGAAAAGAGCGCTGCTTCTGGGCCAACCCGAAAAATGAGCGCTATGTGCGCTATCACGATGAGGAATGGGGCGTGCCTGTTCACGATGACAAGAAGCTCTTTGAGCTGCTTTTATTGGAATGCTTTCAGGCAGGGCTTTCGTGGGAATGCGTCTTAAATAAACGAGAGGGCTTTCGTCAGGCCTTTGCAGGATTCGACTTGGACAAGGTCTGTGATTTTACCGAGGAAGATGTCGACCAGCTGGCAGCAAATCCTGCCATTATCCGCCATCGCCGCAAGATTGAAGCCGCGATTGGCAATGCCCGCGTGTTCCGAAAGATTGCCGAGGAGTACGGCAGCTTCTCAAAATATCTTTGGCAGTGGACCGATGGCAAAGTCATCTACGACCATGTCAGCACGACTTCATCGATTTCGGATGCCCTTTCGAAGGATCTCAAAAAGCGCGGTATGAAATTTGTCGGCTCCACGACGATCCAGTCATATCTGCAGGCTGCCGGACTCATCAACGCGCATTTGCCGGAATGCTTTCTATATAATAGGAAGGAATCGTAAATTTTTGCTGATTGTTTTAGTCAAACATATTTTACTAAAACATACTTGACTAAAGTGCATCAGCAAAACTTCAAAGAAAATCAAGCGAAGGCATTCAAAAAGGTACACCTTATTGAATGCCTGATTTTTTTACGATATTTTATTCATAAATATTACAAAATCATTTTATGAATATGTTCATTTAAGATTATACTTTTATGAATGAAAACCAGTGTTTTTTCGCTGGAAAGAGGAAAATTTATAGGAAATAGCGAACTATTCTGTAAGAAATCGACAAACGATAAAATCTCATCCAAAAGTCATAAAGATTATACTTTTTTAGAAAGGGGAGAAGTGTTTTATGTGGAAGAAAATCAATCTCATTGGCATGCTCACAATGCTGCTGATTTTCGTCATGGCCATACCGGCGTCTGCATCTTCCCCAATCAGTCAGGATGGTTATTACAACGGCATCCGTCTTGCCGGCAAAGTCAAAGTCGTCGAATACAATGCGGATATCAAGGTGCAGGTCGTCAACAGTTTTCCGGATCTGCGCGTCAAGGTCGTCGAGCATTTCCCCGATGACATCGGCGAGTGGCAGTTCGTCGATTACGGCGAAGATTTCACGATTCAATATGTCAACAGTTTTCCGGACATCAAGATCCAATTTGTCGAACACTGGCCCGGTGTAGACTGAAGGAAAACTCCTAGAGAAGTCCCTGCAGTATCCCGCGATGTGCAGGAAAATGTTTTTTAACTCACACAAGCTTACGAGGCGATTTTTATGAAGGATATCACAGAAAATGTATTACAGCAGTTTCAGCAGGATTATGCGGCCGACGAAGCAGCGCAGACTCTGCATGCGGCTCTCTCCAAAGCCGATATGGCGGATCTTGCCTATGTGCCGGAGGCCGCGGCAAAGCTCAAGGGCGCTTTTTCGGTTGAGGTAAAGACGCGCGGCATCACGGCACAGCAGAAGTCGGGCCGCTGCTGGCTGTTTGCGGCTCTCAATATCCTGCGCGAAAAGGTTGCGGAGCAGTGTAATCTTGAGCATTTTGAGCTGTCGCAGAACTATCTGTCGTTCTATGACAAGCTTGAAAAGGCCAATAACTTCCTCGAAATGGTCATTGAACACGCAGAAGAGCCAATCAAAGGACAGCTTATGCAGTATGTCCTGCGCGGCATGACGGATGGCGGCTACTGGTCGGAAGCCGTGGACATCATCGAAAAATACGGCGTCGTGCCGAAACAGGTTCAGCCCGAGACGTATCAGTCGGAGCACACAGCACGTTTTGTTGCAGCAATCAATCAGCTTCTGCGCAAAGATGCCATGGAGCTGCGGGAACTCGTCAAGGCAGGGAAGGACCCGTATGCGCGCAAGCACGAGATGATGGCCGAAGTCTACAAGGCTCAGTGCATCGCCTTTGGCCAACCGGTACAGGAATTTGACTTTGCCTACCGCGATAAAGATGGGAACTATCATGAGGAACGCGGCCTGACGCCAAAAGCATTCTATGAAAAATACGTCGGCATTTCCCTGCGTGACTATACGGCTGTCATCAACGAGCCGACGGCGGATAAGCCGCTTGATACGCCGATTCAGTTTCATGCCGTTGAGAATATGACGGGCCGCGATATGAAGGCCCTGAATCTTGCGCAGGAAGCCCTCGAAGAGCTCTGTGTCAAGCAATTAAAGGCCGGTCAGGCCATCTGGTTTGCCTGTGATGCCGGTGCGTTCGGCGCGCGCAAGGAAGGTGTCTGGGACCCTGACAGCGTCAAATATGAGGCACTGCTTGGCGGCTTTTCGACGGCCATGCCCAAGGGCAAACGTCTCGAATACAACAGCAGTTCGGCCAACCACGCGATGCTCCTGACCGGTGTCCACTTTGACGCTGACGGAAGGCCGGACCGCTGGAAAATCGAGAATTCGTGGGGCGAGGAAGTCGGGGAGAAGGGCTATTTCGTCTGCTCCGAAAAATACTTCAAAGAATTCGTCTATGAAGCCGTCATCGACAGACAGCACTTTACCCCGGAGCAGCTGGCCATGCTCGAGAAAGAGCCAGTCTTCATCAACGCATGGGACGAAGATTACTAAAAAAGGGAAATCTGTGAGAAACAGCACTCGAAAGAGGCATCCCTCTATGATATAATGGATTCAATTTCGGGCGTTTGCCCGACGGGGAACCAATGAATGATCTTTTTTCTTCCGAGTTGCTGTTACATCTGAATAGAGGGAAAAATGACCTATCATTACGAATTTACGTTGGCGGCGGGCATTGTACTCGCCATGCTCTGTATTTTTGCGTTCAGCCGGACCTATCTGGCGACGCGGCGTAACTTCTCTTTTCGCTGCTTACTGGCAGCGGATGTCATCACCATGCTCTTTGATGTCATATCCTCCGAAATGGATATGCGTCATGCGGAATTCTCCCTTGGTATGCTGTATCTTGTCAATGCAGTCTTTTTCCTTGGCTTCATATGGCGGTCCTTCCTGAATTTTGCTTTTGTCGAAGCCCTTGTGCGTGAGCGATGTACGGGGCTGCGCCTGCCGCATCATATTGCCTTCCTGCCCGTGGCTTTGACCACACTCATTGTGCTTGCTTCTTACTGGACAGGCTGGATTTTCTCGCTCGATGCAGGCAGCGGCGCCTACAAAAGCGGTCCTCTGTACCCGCTGATTTACGGCAACGGCTATCTGTATCTGATTTTGACGGCCGGCTTTATCGTCGCTTCGCTTCGCCATACTGTGTGGACAAGGCTGGAATTGGTATCGCTTATTGGCTCCTGCCTCTTGATTGGCCTTGGCTATATCGTGCGCATGCACTCCAGTCCGTATCTCGTCATGAACGCCTTTTACACGCTTGAGATGCTGCTCATTTTCTTTGCGTTCCAGAATCCTGATTTGTTCTTCAGCCGCCGGATGAATCTTTTCAACGCGGATGCAGCCAATGTCTGTCTGCGGGAGCTTTATCAGGGAGGTCCGTTTTCGCTGCTGGCCATTGCGGTCAATGATTTTGAAGAAAACAGGACTCTATATGGCGGCCATCAGACCACGAAGGGCCTGCGCCTGATTGCAGATTTTCTGCGGCAGAAATTTCCAGACTGTTATGTTGCTTATATGGATGAGGGCCGGTTCTTAGTTCTTACGGGAGAGCCCCTCGATTTTCGTCAGGTCTGCCACGAAATCAACGAACGCATGAAACTGCCGTGGCATGCCAGTCATGTCAATATCTATCTGAATGTGCATTATGCGGTATATCGCGGTCGGCCGGAGCCCGGCATCCTGCCGCATATGCTGGATTATACGGCATCTTCTCTCAGGCGAGCGGAACAGACGAATGAAGTCGTACATATGGGGACGGAATGCTTCCGGCGGATGGAGTATGAGAGGGAGGTCCGTCAGGCCATCGACCGCGCCATCCGCGATGACAGTATCGAAATTTACTTCCAGCCGCTTTGGGGCGTCGGGGAACAGCGCATGATCGGGGCAGAAGTACTCGCGCGCATGAACGACCCGGTACTGGGATTCGTGCCGCCGAGCGTATTTATCCGCACGGCTGAACAGAGTGGCACGATTACGCAGCTCGGTGAACAGGTATATGAAAAAGTCTGCATCTTTGCCAAGCATCATGATATCAAAAAGCTTGGTCTCAGGCGGCTGAATGTCAACTTGTCGGCCATCCAGTGCCGCGACAATCTCATGTCGGAGCGTCTGAATGCCATAACCGTCCGTCATCATCTGACTTTCGATATTTTCAAGTTTGAAGTAACGGAAACGGCACTTGTTTACCCAGATGAACTGCAGGGCAATATGGACCGGCTCATCGCCAAAGGTGCCGTATTTTCTCTCGATGATTTTGGCACAGGCTATTCGAATCTCATCCGCGTATCGCGTTCGCCGTTCAAGGATGTCAAGCTCGACATGACGCTCGTCCGCGAATACTTCCAGAAGAAAAACCGCCTGCTGCCGTCCATCATCGGCGCGTTCAAATCCTACGGCCTACATGTGACGGCCGAAGGGGTCGAGACAAAAGAGATGGTAGAAGAGCTCAGCAGGCTCGGCTGCGATACGCTGCAGGGCTATTACTTTGCCAAGCCGATGCCTGCAGCGGAATTCCTGCAGTACCTCGCAAAAAAGAACATATTGACTAGATAAGTCCAGCAAAAAGTCCAGTGCTGGACTTTTTTGTTTGGCTGCATCGTCTTTAGCCATAGGAGAAATCTATCGCCAAAGACGATTTTTTTGTATTTTTCATCGCAGCCGTTTTGCGGTAAAGTAGAAGCATCAACCGATCGGACCACCAAACGTGAAGCAATGGATATAGACTTTGAGGAGGAAATTATCATGAGCAAGCATCTTTCTACGCCATTCCGTTTCGATTACGTCGGCAGTTTCCTGCGTCCGGCCAAGATCAAGAAAGCACGTCAGCAGTTCGCTGAAAAGAAAATCTCAGCAGACGAGCTCAAGGCTGTTGAGGATACCTGCATCCGCGAGCTTGTTGCCAAACAGAAAAAGGCCGGCTATCACGTCATCACGGACGGCGAGTTCCGCCGCAGCTATTGGCACCTCGATTTCATGTGGGGACTTGAGGGCATCGAACACATCGAGCTCGACCATGGCTATCACTTCCACGGCGAAGAAACGACACATGGCTCCTGCGCTGTGACGGGCAAAATTGGCGGTCACAAGCATCCGTTTGTCGAGCATTTCAAGTTCGTCAAGCAGTTCGAGGATGAAAATACCGTTGCAAAGCAGACTCTGCCAGCTCCGGCGCAGACACTCGCCGAACTCTTCCGCGGCGACAACGGCGAGACGACGCGCAGATTCTATCCAGATGAGGAAGCGCTCATCAAGGACCTTGCGAACGCGTATCATACCGTTTTCCTCGAGCTTTACGCTGCCGGCTGCCGCAACATTCAGCTTGATGACTGCACGTGGGGCATGATTGTTGATGACGGCTACTGGCAGACGCATATCGAACCGGGCGTGACGGTCGAGAGCGAAGCCAACCGCTATCTGCGCGTCAACAACCTCGCACTGCAGGATCTGCCGGCAGACCTCATCGTCAACACGCATATCTGCCGTGGCAATTATCATTCGACGTATGCAGCCAGCGGCCCGTATGACCGCGTCGCTCCGTACGTTTTCGCCAAGGAAAATGTCAACGCCTACTATCTTGAATTCGATGACGAGCGTTCCGGCGGCTTCGAATGCCTCAAGGAAGTCACGCCGGGCAAAAAAGTCGTGCTCGGCCTGATCACGACGAAGCGTCCGGAACTTGAAGATAAAAACGCCGTCATCGCGCGCATCCATGAAGCTGCCAAATACATGCCGCTGGAAAAACTCTATCTGAGTCCGCAGTGCGGCTTTGCTTCCTGTGAAATCGGCAACAAACTCACCGAAGAGGAACAGTGGGCCAAACTCGCGCTCGTCAAAGATATCGCGGAAACCGTCTGGGGAAAATAAAATCTACTAATATATCAGCTATATCGGCAAATCAGCTGAAGTATCTCTCTTACATCAAAAAAGCACTGCTGAAAAAGTCCAGTACTGGACTTTTTCAGCAGTGCTTTTTGTATTTAGCAGCAATTTGGCAAATGCGCAGCATCAGCCAATGGCAATCGTATAGGTGAAGGTCTGTTCCTCACCGGCTGCGAGGCGTTCGCTGCCCTCACGCTCGGAGAAATCGCCATCGAAATCTTCGTAGTCGGCATGGCCGTGCCACGGCTCGATGCAGAGGAACGGGGCGCCGCCTTTTACAGGCGTCCAGAAGCCCCAGAACGGGAAATCCTTGGCGATAATGGAAAGGGATTTTGTACTCTTCGTCGAGCGAATCGTGACTTTGTCGGAATGGAGATTGTGATAAGCGAGCACGTCATTTTTGAACTCGTCAAAGTTCAGGGGCAGTTTCGTACCCTTTAAAGGTTTGTCGCCTTTGGTGCGCAGGAACTGGCCATTTTCATTGAGCGGCATATTGGGGGCGTCTTCCGCTTTATTGAATTCCAGATAGCAGTCGGAGAAGCTCTCGCCATGGACAATCGGGCAGCGGTAAGCGCCGTGGGCACCGATGGAGTAAATCATTTCGTGGTCATCGTGATTGCGGATGGTCCAGATGACTTTGATGGCCTTATCATGCAGCTCATAGGCGACAAGCAGCTCAAATTTCCACGGATATTTTTTGAGTGATTCCTCGCTCCAAAGCAGCGAAAAGGCAATGCGGTCCGCCTTTTTCTCGACGAGCTTGAAGTCGGAGATACGGCCAAGGCCATGGCTCGGCAGCTCGTATTCCTTGCCGTCCACGCGGTATTTTCCATCCCTGACTTTGCCGATGATCGGGAAAAGCACCGGCGAGCTGTATTTCCACCAAGTTGGATCGCCGTTCCAAAGATATTCCGTCTCATCCGCGCGTTCCTTGATGGAACGCAGCTCTGCGCCGTGGTCGCGTACCTGCACGCACAGCTTGTCGTTTTCAATTGTATAAAGCATATAAGTAAAATCCCCCTTGAGTAAGGCAGTTTACATCACGATGCTTTATGATTCGCGGCAAACTGTATGGATTCCTGCCAAAACGTCAGACAAAAATATTTTTCGCATAAAAAAGAAACGCAGCTGAAAAAGTCCAGTACTGGACTTTTTCAGCTGCGTTTCTAGAGAGAGATTTGAGATGTATGTAAAGTTTACTTCCGATAAAAATAAATTATCGTAAGTAAACTTTCTTTTAGTTCCGGTACATTGACCCGCGTTCTAATGGCGTTGTATGTTATATAATAGAAGCAAACTATTTAGCATGTCAGAAAGAAGTGTGCTGTTTTGTCAAAAAAAGCCAAGATTTTATCGCTGCTGTGCTGCGGCCTGCTCTTTGCCGCACCTGCCGCCATGGCGAAGACACAGACCATCGAGGCTACGGGCGTTTACCAAATGGGCGAAAATGATACGATTGCCTCGGCCAAGGAAAACGCGCGCAAAGATGCCATGCGCAATGCTGCGGAAAAAGCCGGTGTCTATGTCCGTTCGTATTCAAAGACGAAGAATCTCAAACTCACGGACGATCAGGTCGAAGTCATCAGCATTCAGACGATGCAGATCAAGGACTGCACATACACGCAGGATTTTGTCAACAATACCCTTGTCATCCATGCGGCCATCAAGGCCTCGGTCGACGACAATGACTTCCAAAAGCGCATCGATGCCAACAACCAGATTCAGAACCTGCAGAGTCAGCTCGCCGAGGAAAAGGAAAAGAACCGCGAGGCCGTCAACAAGAAGATGCGTGACACGGGCAATGACCCCTATGCGAATCTGTTAGCCGAGACCGAACTCAAACGACTGCAGAAAAATCCGAGCAGCATTTCGGTCGTGCGCAGCAATCTCGAAGATTTCGTTGACCAGCGCAATGGCATCGTGCCGGCTGACATTTACGGCCGTATTGCCCTGTTGGACCTCATGGGCACGGCGAATCAGGCTTCTTTTGAACAGGACCTCCAGAAGGCCATCGATACCGACCCGAAAGATCCCTTCTATTATACGTTATGGGCGCTCTACAAAGAGTCGCTTTACGACCACTACGGCGCGGAAGCCATGGCCGATCAAGCCTTAAGGCTCGACGGCCACCATTGGCCGGCTTATTACGTGCGCTCGATTGCCAAGGGCTTCCGGGGTTCCACGCGCAAGGCCATGGCCGACTGCGATACGGCCATCAAGCGCGGCGGCAAAAATTACAGCTACGTTCTCGCCTACCGCGCGAGACTTCAGCGCGTCTTTGCCGGACGCCACGATTTTGTCGACTTCGAGTCAGACGACCACGACGATACGATAAACGCCACCATCAATGGCTTTTACCGCGACTTTGCACAGCTCAAGCGAAAAATCAAGAAGTAACTGGCCTTGCCGAGGCAGGAAAACTCTACTTCATGTTGAAGTCTAGTATATTAGAAAAAATTATCTGATTTTACGACGAGGTGGATTTTATGTCGAAGTTCTGTCCAAACTGCGGTACCCAGCTGGACGACAATGCAAAATTCTGCATGAAATGCGGTCAGAAGCTGGAACCCGATAAAAAGAAGACACGGAAAAAATATATTGCCATGGCCATTGCCGGCCTTGTCGTCATTGGCGCTGTCGGCTTCTGGGCCGGTAAGAATTATTTTGGCCAGCAGGCACCGGCGTCAGCCCCGAGTAAACAGACAGCAGCTGCTGACACAGCGGCCAAAACGCCGGAAATGACCTCGGACCTCTCGTTAGGCGGTCTTGACCTCGACCTCACGCTTGACGAAATGCACGAACGCCTTGGTCAGGAGGAGTCTTCCAAGCAGGAAGACAATCACATGTATTATTTTTATGAGGGCCTCAAAGTCGGTTCGACGAACAACAAACTGACTTCCCTCGTGTCCGACAACGATAAAGTCGCCACAAAGCGCGGCCTGCATCAGGGCGATTCGTACGATGACATGGTAAAAGCATATGGCAGTTCCTACAATAAAATGGAATACAACGGGCAGATGCTCTATGAATACTCCTTCCAGTCCCTCGATGGCAAAAACGGCATCCTGCGCTTTGCCGTCAGCGAGGATACGAATAAAATCGCGTACATCAGCGTCCGTATTCCTGAGGAAAATGCCAATAAAGCTAAACAGACTGCGAAAGCCAGCAGCGATACCATCGATGTGACGTACACCGGCGGCAAGACGACTCAGCTGCACCTCTCGCAGAATTCCATCGAGATGCACGTGGGCCAGAAGCTTCACCTCTATCCCGGTGACAATTCCGGCGAAGCCGGCGTGCTGCGCCTCATGACGGATAACAACCGCGACAAGATGGGCATCGTGACGCCAAAGAACTGCGTCAGCGTCACCACGGCCGGCAAAACCGGCGGCAAGGGCTCCAGCACCGAAAAAATCATCACGGCCAATGCTCCTGGCGAAGCCGTCTTCACCGTCGTGCCGAATTACGGTTCGTGGGATAATGCCGCAAAAATCTTTATCCGCATTGTGAACTAAGCAATACTATATAGTTCCTTTACGGCTCAAAATAAAAAGAAACCCCTGAAAAAGTCCAGTACTGGACTTTTTCAGGGGCATTTTTATTCTTTTATTTTAAGGAGCAGCCGACATGCTGTACGACCAGCGCGGCCACGCGGTTGGCTTCTTCGCAGGCTTCACGCAGCGATTTGCCATTTGACAGAGCCGCGAGGAAACCTGCGGTATGCGAGTCGCCGGCACCGATGGTGTCGATGGCCTTGACGGGCTTGGTCGGCACGAGAAAAGCCTCGTTTTCATTGACACAGAGCGTTCCCTGTTTGCCCAGTGTCACGATGACAGGCTGTTTCGTCGCGGCCTGCAGTTCTTTGGCGGCCTCGCGGACGTCAGTCCTGTCCGTCATGGCCTTTGCCTCCCCCTCGTTGAGTTCGAGAATGGTGCCCATGCCGAGAAGTTCTTTTTGAAAGCGCTTGCCTAAGAGGCGCGGCCCAGGGTCGAGGACGAGACGGCAGTCAGGGCGCTTGCGCCGCAGGAATTTCAGGATGACATCGCCGCTGTTGTTGCTGTCCTGAAAGCCGTAGCCCGAGGCATAGATATAGTCATAAGCCGCAGCATCGATGTTTGCCAGCCAGCTGTCAAGCCATTTCGTCTCGATGCCGTCAATCGTGATGAATGTGCGCTCCCCGTTGGCCTCAACTAAGGAAAGGCAGTAGCCATTGTCACAGCGCGCGTCCTCAATCATGACATCGTGATGACCGGCCTGCAGAGTGCTGCGGATTTTATCGGCGTACAGGCCCCTGCCGACTGGCACGCATAAGTCATGGGAGACCTGCAGTTCATCGAGGATTTTGGAGACATTAAAGGCGCAGCCGCCAACTACCATGCCCTTCTGCAGGCCCGTGATATCTTCGCCGGCCTTGGGCAGGCGCTCAATGTCGATGATGACATCGATGACAGCGGAGCCGAGGATCAGGATATTTTTCACCATAAAGCCCATCTCCCCTTAAAGCGTGGACCTGTTCTTATCACAGACGGTCAGGATGAAATACAGGAGGCCGCTGACGACCAGTGTCAAAAGGACGTTCAGGCTGTTGCCGGCAAAGATGCCCGTGGCAAACGGCCCTGCAAAGATGAACGTCTTGGAAAACAGCATGCCGACGACGAAGCCGACAATCCAGCTGATGACGCCGTGATAATTGATGCGGTTCTTCATGGGGTCTGTCAGCAGCGTCTTGTCATAGCCGTTTTTCCAGCGCAGCATCAGATAGTCAACGAGGAAGACGGACGACCAGGCAGCGAGGAGCTTGCCGATGATGCCGAGGAAGCCTTCGAGCGTGCCCTGAAAATCCTGTGCAACGAACAGGATGTAAGCCGGAATGACCGTGACGATGATAGTCTGGAATACGAGAATCCACTTGTCATCCCAAATGAGATGAGCTGCTTTGAGAACAAGCTTAGAGGATTTCAAGCCTAAGAAGCACTGCGGCGTCAGACCGCCGATGGCCGTGATGTAATAAATGATGGCGAGATTTGTCGGCAGAGCACCCTTGATGACTTCAATCGGATTAGACGATTGGGCAAGGTCCGGCATCTGCGTCGAAAGCAGAATGCCGACGCTGAGCATCAGGATGAGCGGAATTGCACCGCCAAGCGTGACGGCCCAGCCGACCTGACTGCGCGTGTTTTTCGGATTCTGATGGCAGCTGTAGTCGGCCGCATAACTCGTCCAGCCAATGCCCGTGCCCGCTGCGACGAACGCCAGTGCCGGCAGAAAATTGCCGAGCCAGTCGCCGCTCGGCATGGCAAAGAGGACCTGCCAGTCCGTCTTCGGGATGATGATAAACAAAATAACGAGAGTCAGGAAACCGAAGAGGTATGTGCAGATGGTCTGCATGCGAATCAGCATCTTATGGCTGAACAGCACCGAAACGAGAATCAATGCCACGAAAATCGCCAGCGCAATGCCCATGGTCAAAGGCGAGGTCGCAAGGCCGCAGGTGACAAAAAGTGCAAGAACGGTCAAAGCGCCCGTACAGACGTTGATGGACAGCCAGCCCGCATGGCTGATGAGGGCTGCCACAGCCGGAATGAGATTGCCCTTAAAGCCAAACGAGGCCCTTGACAGGACAAACGTCACCGTGCCCGTATCGTGTCCGGCCAGACTCATGAGGCCGACAAGGCCAAAGGAAAAGGAACCGATGACCGTGACGAGAATGGCCTGAATGAAACTCAGCTTGTAGCCGATGATGATGGCGCCGTAAACAAGCCCGAGAATGCCGATGTTGGCCGCGCAGTACAGGAAGAACAGGCTTCGCGGCTTATCCGTCCGTTCAGAAGGCGGTAAAAATGTTGTTTCTTTTTCCGTACTCATAAGTTTTCCTCCTCAATATAGAATGAATCAAGTCCGTCTCAGCAGCTGACTTTGCCCCGGTGCTCGAGCAGGCTTTCGGCATAATGCGAAAAGTCGACATGATTGCTGCGTTCAAGGACTTCTTTCAGTTCTTGGCGAATGCCGTTTGCACCGGCTTTGGCCCCGCAGACAGCGACGGCCATGGCTCCGATGGTATCCGTATCGCCGCCAAGGTTTGCGCAGGCCAGACTGCAGACCTCCGGTTCGCGGTAATAATACGCCATCGCAAGGGCAGCAGGCACAGCCTCGCTCATCAGCGTCGTCGTGCCGATGATTTCGTAAATGGACAGGGAGAAGCGGTTCGGCGTATCGCGGTATTTCTCGGCCAGCTCCAATGCGAGCTTGAGTCTTGCTTTCGGCGAAGCCTGATACGTCTCAGCGCCGTAACTCGAAGCAAACATATAGCAGTTTTCCGCCGTGCTCATAATGTCTTCCCATGACTTATCTTCCAAGGCCGCGCTGACGGCTGCGGCCACCATGCCGGCACCGCCAATCGTCACATCCGTCTTATGCGTGGCTTCGCTGATGCAGGCCACATACTTGGCAAGGCCCGGCAGGTCATTGCTCGGGAACAGGCAGCCAATCGGCGCAATGCGCATGGCAGCGCCATTTGTCACGGCTTTGACTGTATAGGGCTCAGGATCCTCCCCAGCCTGAATGGCATGTAAGGCGGCCTTGGAGCTCTGCCCTAAGATGTTCTTGGCAAAGGCGTCCGTGTCAACAGCCCACTTAATCAGATTCTTCGCGATAATGCGCTTGTCCGGCACGTAGTTGTTTTCCATCAGGGAGTCCACGATGATCAAAGCCTGTGCCGTGTCGTCTGTGAATTCGCCCTTCTTCAGGCCTATGGCCGCGGGATTGGCCTCCGGACTGTTCTCAAACGTCTTGATCTCGCCAAAGACTTCCTTGATTTTGCGGCGGCTCAGAAGCTCCGACGGCATGCCCATCGAATCCCCAAGGGCCATGCCGTACAAGGCTCCTAAAATGCGGTCCAACATATGCATCTCTCCTTCTCAAATATAAAAAATTTATTCTCTTATTATTTTCTTGTCTAAATGATGATTTCCTGCCCAACCCACGGCAATTGTCTTGTCAATTGTAAACTTCATATATTATATTTTGGCAATAGACCTGCAGGATATTTCACGTAAAAGGGAGAATTAAATCACGAGTTTAATATCTGTACAGCTGCAACGAAAGGATGAATAATCCCATGAGAAGACACGACCGCGAAATCACGGATAGAGCCGAAATTATCGAAGTCATGAAAAAAGCGCAGGTTTGCCGGCTTGCGCTCAACGACGAGGACGGCTACCCTTACATTCTGCCCATAAATTACGGCGTTGAGGAACGCGACGGAAAGATTTTTCTCCACTTCCACAGTGCCCTTGAGGGCCGCAAGCTCGAGCTCATGGCCCGCGACAGCCGCGCCTCATTTGAGATGGACACGAAACACAGGCTGCAGTATTTCGCCGATAAGGGCTACTGCACCTATGCGTATGAAAGCGTCGTCGGCAAAGGCCGTCTGCACATGGTCCCCGAGGAAGAAAAAGCGGCTTCACTCGCCTGCCTGATGGACCATTACCATCCGGGCGAGAATGCCTATTTCAATCCGGCTGCCATCCCGCGCACGGCCGTCTACTGCCTCGAAGTCGAGTCGGTAACGGGCAAGCGCAAAAAGCCGAAACCAGAGAACTGATTTTCTGTCAAACAGCACCTTCTTCCCTAAAATCACTGTAATCCTTTGACGATTTGCGCTATAATGGTCAGGATATGAAAAAACAGGCAGTCCCCCTGCGGGCTGCCAAGGAAGAAGATGATGTTCTTGTCAGAGGAACAAAATGAACAAAACATAAAGGATATCCATAAGATACGTCAGGAGCAGATCGCGCGCGGGCGCATCATCGTGCGCACGAGCGCCATCGGTATTGCCGTCAATATTTTACTTGCAGGTTTCAAGGGTGCCGTGGGCCTGACGACAAATTCCATCGCCATCCTGCTCGATGCCGTCAACAATCTGTCGGATGCCCTGTCGTCGGTCATCACGGTGGCCGGCGCGAAACTCGCGGGCCGCAAGCCGGATTGGAAACATCCTTTCGGCCACGGCCGCTACGAGTATTTCAGTGCCATGATCATCGCGGCCATCGTCTTTTATGCCGGCCTGACTTCCCTCTGGGAGTCGGTCAAAAAAATCATCGAGCCGGAGATGGCAACCTATACGCCAATTTCCCTGCTGATTCTCACCGTCGCCATCGTTGTTAAAATTCAATTGGGACGCTACGCGAAGCGCCAGGGCTTTTTAGCCGAATCCGATGCCTTAGAAGCGTCGGGTGCCGATGCCATGTTTGACGCGCTACTGTCCCTTTCCGTACTCGTAACGGCGTTTATCTACATTGGCACGGGGATTTCCCTCGAAGCGTATGTCGGCGCGATTATTTCCATCTTTATCCTCAAAGCCGGCATTGACATGATGAGAAAGACCCTGAACGACCTGCTCGGCGAACGGCCGGACCCCGAGCTCGTGCGCAAAATACGCGCCATTATCATCGAGGAGCCGGAAGTCCACGGTGCTTACGACCTCATGCTCAACAACTACGGTCCGGACCGCAATTACGCCTCCGTCCATATCGACCTGCCCGACACCATGACCGTGGAACAGGCCGACCGCCTGACGCGCCGCCTTCATGACAGGATTTTCCTCGCAACCGGCGTGCGCCTGATGGGCGTTACCGTGTACTCTTACAACACGAACGACCCCGAAGCCATCGAGATCCGCAAAGATGTCTACAAAATCATGATGAAGCACCGCGACCATCTCCTGCAGGTCCACGGCTTCTACGTAGACCGTAAGAAAAAAGAAATGCGCTTCGATATCGTCGTGAAGTTCGGCACGAACATCCCCGAGATGATTGAGCTGCTTGAAAAAGAAGTCAAAGAGGCTTACCCCGACTACGATATTCTCATCGATCCCGACATGGATATCTCCGCGCTCGGCATCAATCGGTGACGAAAAAGTCCAGTACTGGACTTTTTCATTTAAAAATGCATCAGCCTACATAAAAAGAAAGCTCTGAAACGAGCATGGCCTATAAGACCACAGCCGTTTCGGAGCTTTCTTATATATAGAAGGGTTTTATTTCACAGCCTTCGGGTCGTACAGAGGGATAGCCTGTACGAGGTCCGGATGTTCTGCTTTGTGTGCCATGATCTGGCGGCGCAGGTCGAGTTCTGCCGTCATGTCCTTGCGGATGTAGTCGAGTTTGTAGAAGTAAATCAAACCGGCGATGATGGCACAGAGTACAATCGGAATCCAGATGAAGCAGGTCTCAATGGCCGAGAGAGCCGAGGCGCTCTGCGCCGCATTCGGGACATAGCCACCCATGTTGAGGAACAGGCCGACGATAAAGCTCGTCAGGCCCATGCCGCCTTTGACGAAGAAGCCCTGGAAGGCTGCAATCAGACCGGCAACGCTCTTGCTCTTCTTGTACTCCGAATAGTCGATGACATCCGGCTGAATCGCAAAGGTAATGCCGAAAATACCGTAAATACCAAGGCCCGTGATGACGAGGCCCGTGAGCAGGCAGACAATCGAGCTCTGCCCAAAGTAAATCAGAAGGTCACCGACAACGTAAAGGCCGACACTCAGGAACATCAGGCTGCGTTTCTTAAAGTGCTTTTCCAGAGTCGGCAGGGCCAAAAGCATCGGCAGGCCCGAAAGGATGCCGAGGATACCGACAAGAGCCAAAAGGTCCGAGCGGTCGAGGTTGTACTTGAAGTAGTAAATGACGGTCGTATTGCGGACGACGTAGAGGGAAAAATAGAAGAGGTTCAGGAAGAACAGGATCCAGGCCTGTCCCGTGAGTCCCTTGAAGCTGTCACGCAGGCTCATATGCTCCGTGCTGACCGTTGGCGGCACGACTTCCTTCGTGCTGGAGAACGTGAAGAAGAAAATGAACATCGCGACAATGCCGTAAAGGGTCATGGTCACAAGATAGCCCTGTGCCTCATCGCCGGCACCAAAAAAGTCAACCAGGGGAGCCGTAATGGACATGACGATGGCCGTGCCGATCATGGCGCAGATCATGCGGGTTGAAACGAGGATATCGCGTTCATGTACATCCGAAGTCAGGCGCGGGACAATCGTATTTAAGGGAATATTGACGACCGTATACGCCGTGCAGAGCAGGCAGTACGTCACATAAGCCCAGATCAATTTGCCCGTCGCATCAAAATCCGGAATGTAGAACGTCAGAAACGTGAAGAACGCGAACGGCACCGCGCCGATCAGGAAGTACGGACGGCCCTGCCCCCAGCGCGTATGCGTATGGTCGACAATGATGCCCATCATCGTATCCGTCATGGCATCGATGAATTTCGTCACGAGCATCATCGTGCCGGCGGCCGCTGCCGCAATGCCAAATACATCGGTATAAAAAACCATCAGGTAAGACGCCATCGTGCTGAATACGAGATTGCAGCCTAAGTCGCCCATGCCATAGCCAAGGCGTATCCGCCATTTACTCATCATGAAAAATCCCCCCTATAATTTATGCCAGTATCATCCGTTACCAATCCAGCGCGGCAATGGCAGCTTTTTCGACATCCAAACCGCTGCGGTAATGACGCATAAAGGTCTGGAATCCAGCGATTTCCTCCGGCGAGGCCTTGATGGTATCGCCGTCCAACTTCGTAAAGATGCGTTTATCGAGATAATCGCCGAGTGTTTCCCCTTCCTGCCTGTCGACAAGATAAGCCGCAAGCAGGGCAATGCCCCAGGCACCGCCTTCACTGGCCGTGTTCATGACCGTGACCGGAGCTTCACAGGCTGCCGACAAATAAAGCTGTCCGACACCCTTTGTCTTGAAGAAGCCGCCATGTCCCATGATGCGGTCGACCTGCACGCCCTCATCGCGCAGGATATCGAGACCAATCTTGACGGCACCGAGCGACGTATAGAGATGCGCGCGCATGAAATTCGCCAGATTGAAATGACTTTTCGCCGTGCGCAGGAAAATGGGCCGTCCCTCGTTGATCATCGTGATATTTTCCCCGGAATAATAGCCGTACGGCAGAAGTCCGCCGGCATCGGCCTCACCCTGCAGGGAATTCGTATAAAGTTTCGTGAACAATTCTCCAGTGCTCACCTTATGCCCCATCAAGGCAGCAAATTCGCCAAAGAGATGAACCCAGGCATTGAGGTCTGTCGTGCCGTTATTGGCATGCGACATCGCACATGGAGCCCCTGTCGGCGTGGCCACCATGTCGATTTCACGATGCAGCTTTTTAAGGGGCTGCTCGAGGACAATCATGGCAAATGTGCTCGTACCGGCCGAAACATTGCCCGTGCGCGGTGCTACAGCATTCGTCGCCGTCATGCCCGTGCCTGCGTCGCCTTCCGGCGGGCAGAATGGGATGCCGGCCTGCAAGTCCCCTTCTTCATCGAGAAGCTTTGCTCCCCGCTTCGTCAGCACACCGGCTTTGTCGCCGGCGACCAGAACTTTCGGAAAAATATCACGGAGCTGCCAGGAAAAATGATACGGCTTGAGCAGGTCATCAAATTTCTGCACCATGCTTTCAACATAATCATTCGCAACAGGGTCGACAGGGAACATGCCCGAAGCATCGCCGATGCCGATGACTTTTTCGCCCGTCAGCTGCCAGTGAATGAAGCCGGCAAGCGTTGAAACATAGTCAATATGAGAAACATGCTCTTCCTGATCGAGAATCCTCTGATAAAGATGCGCTGCGGTCCAGCGCAGCGGAATGTTGAAATGAAATAAATCCGTTAAAGTATCCGCTGCTTTTTGCGTATTGGTATTGCGCCAGGTTTGAAATGGTGCCAGCAGTTTTCCCTGTCGGTCAAAGGCCATGTAGCCGTGCATCATGGCACTGACGCCAATAGAGCCTGTTTTCGTAAGCGTAATCCCATATTCGTCTTGAACGGCTTTTTTCAAAGAATGATAGCAGCTGCGAAGGCCGTCATAAATTTCCTGCAGATGGAAGGTCCAAATGCCATTTTCAAATGAATTTTCCCAATCATGGATGCCGACAGCAAGCACCGTGCCGGCATAATCAATGAGAACCGCCTTGATCCTCGTCGAGCCAAATTCGATGCCGAGTGCCGTCTGTCCTTTTACAATAGCCTCTTTCGCAGTCATAAGATTGTTCCTTTTCCTTTCTGCGGGGCAGCAGCTGAAAATCTCAAGCTGCTGCCCTGCTGTTTTTTTAGAAGCAGGTGAATGCGCCATCCACGATGACGTCCGTGCCCGTCGTAAACGTGCTCGTATCGCCAGCGAGGTAAACGCAGATGGATTCGAGTTCTTCCGGCTTGCCCATGCGTCCCATCGGTGCCATCGCATTCCATTTCTCGATGAGCGGAATCAGCGTCGGGGAGTTCATCGTGAGTTCTGTAGCCATGTAGCCCGGGCTGATGCAGTTGACGCGGACGCCCTTCTTGGCCCATTCAATCGCGAGGGATTTCGTCAGCTGAATGACACCGGCCTTCGAAGCGTTGTAAGCGCACTGCGGCTGCGGCACGTTGACGATGTGTGCCGACATCGAAGCCGTGTTGATGATGGAGCCGCCGCCATGCGTCAGCATGTATTTGCCGGCTGCAATATCCGTCAGGAAAATGCCGTTGAGGTTGATGTTGATGACTTTGAGCCACTGCTCATACGTCATTTCCTCAGCCGGTGCATTGATGCAGATGCCGGCGTTGTTATGGCAGAAATTCAGGCCGCCGAGCTTTTCGACGACTTCGTCGACCATGGCGTCGACCTGTTCCTTGTTCGTGCAGTCCGTCTGAATGGCGATGACTTTCTGCCCCGTCTTCTCTGCAATCTCAGCAGCCGTCTTTTTCGCCGTCTCGATGTCGAGGTCAACGATGGCGACATCAGCGCCAGCCTCTGCAAAAGCCGTGGCCGTGCACTTGCCAATACCGCGGGCTGCGCCCGTGACAAAACCTTTCTTGCCCGTCAATTTCATTTTTTCGATGATACCCATGATACATCTTCCTTTCTGTATTTACATTTTGTAAAATCATTTTTCAAATCTGTTTATATGATAATCCTACTTTGTAGTTTTGTCAAGCCATTTTATAAAATAAAATAAATAAATACGTCGAATCCCATCGAATACAGAAAAAAGTCATCGCTGACTGGCTTTTTCCTTCCCGCTTTGTTATAATGATACCTATAGATTTACAAAATCATTTTACAAAATTAAGAGGGTCTTCCTATGAAAAAGAGCATTACACCATCCGAGATCCGTCAGACAAACCGTCAGCGCATCTACCAATATATTTATCAGAAGGAAAATGTTTCGCAGCAGGACATTGCCTACGACCTGCATCTGAGCCGGCCTACCGTGACGACGAACTTAACTGCCTTAAAAGAAGAAGGGCTCGTCAAAGAAGCCGGCCAGATGGATACGGAGCTTGTCGGGCGCAAGGCCAATGCCTATGCAGTCAATGAGACTTACCGTGCCAGCATTGGCGTAGAGCTTTTGAGCCGGCAGGTCAAGGCCATTGCCGTAGACCTCTATGGCCGGAAAATCCACCGCGATGTCTTTGCACTGGACTTTGAAAACACGGATGCCTATTTCCAAAAAGTCTGCCAGCACATTCTGGAGTTCCAGGAAGCCTGCCATTTGACGGATGCGCAGGTACTCGGTGTTGGCTTTGCCATGCAGGGCCTGATTTCTCCCGACGGCAAAAAAGTCATCTACGGCAAAATCCTGAACTGCACGGGGCTTGAAGTCTCTGCCGTGACAAAATACCTGCCGTTCCCCTGCCGCTTCTTCCACGATGCCAACAGCGCGGCCATCGCCGAACTCTGGGCCGCGCCGGACCTCAAAGACGCCTTCTATCTTTCCCTGAGCCGCCACTTGGCCGCAGCCCTGATTCTCGACCGCAAAATCATCACGGGCATGCATGGACACAGTGCGACCATTGAACA
This sequence comes from Mitsuokella apri, assembly GCF_051886055.1. Classification (NCBI taxonomy): domain Bacteria; kingdom Bacillati; phylum Bacillota; class Negativicutes; order Selenomonadales; family Selenomonadaceae; genus Mitsuokella; species Mitsuokella apri. Next base: position 20,090 of record NZ_JBJEXT010000039.1, read on the forward strand.
CATGCAGATTGACCCGCAGGGAGAGCTCTGTTACTGCGGCCAGCGCGGCTGCCTTGAGACAAAGTGTTCCCTGCGCGCGCTGCACTGCGACCTTGAGCATCTCGATGACTTTTTCGACAAAGTCCACGCCGCAGACCTCAAGGCACAGGAAATCTGGATCACCTATCTGAAAAATCTGGCCCATGCTATCAATCTGCTGCACCTGATTTACGACAAGACCTTCATCCTCGGCGGATATCTTGCCCCTTATCTGCAGCAGGCCGACATCGACTATCTCTACAAAGAAATCGCCTCGAAGACGCCATTTCCCGAAGCCCATGACTTTTTACAGCTCAGCCGCATGCCCAAGCACAACATCGCCATCGGCGCGGCTCTGCCCTACATCCAGAAATTTCTCGAGAAAATCTGAAAAAGTCCAGTGCTGGACTTTTTCAGGAATGTCAGGTAATGAATGGAAAAATAATTCGCTGCCATGCCCGAACGACAAAAGAGGCTGCTGCACAGTTACGTGCGGCAGCCTCTTTTTGGTGCTTATCGCTTATTTAGAAAATGCAATTGGTCATCACAAATATGTGACGGTCTCGCTCAAAGGTTTTCTCTTCGCATGGTTTGGCAATGGCTTGACGCCTTCAGCTTTGTAGCCGAGGTCAAGAAGCATCAGGATGCTCTCGTTTTCCGGCAGGCCGAGGGCCTTGGCGAGTTTCTCGGGGTCGAAGAAGTTGACCCAGCAGCCATCGAGCCCTGCATTGGCTGCCGCGAGCATCAAATGCGTTGCGACGATGCTTGCATCCTCAACGCCGGAATCATGCTTATCTCCTGGATAAGTGAATACGTTATTGCGGTCGTACGCCACAATCAGCACGGTGCCTGCCCCATAGCGGCACGGCGTCGCCGCATCGATGACGGCCAGCGTCTCCGGCTTCTGCGCCACATAAATATGCTGCTCCTGCAGATTCTTCGCTGTCGGTGCGAGGCGTCCAGCCTCGAGCACCGCCGCAAGTGCCTCCTGCGGTACCTTTTTATCGCTAAATTTTTTGCATGAATAACGATTTTTTATGACATCCGTAAATTCCATGACGAATCCCTCCTTGTCTTTATCCTTTCGCCATGCAGGAGCAAAATCCTGTTTACCAGTCTCTTTTCCGTACTTTTTAAACTGGCACAAAATGATGTGCTAAGTGGCACATCATGATGTATCCTCTGGCATCTTTTTCCGGTATCATAAAAGCATCGAAAGCAACAATACAGCGACAGAGATGACAGGCACGAAAGAAAAGCCTAAAATAAAGGAGAATGCGAAATGACGAATACAGCTTTACTTACGGGATCTTACGGCGGACTCGGCACCTGCCTTGCAAAAATTCATGCAGAGCATGGCGGCGACCTGATTCTTGTCGGCCGCAGTCTGGAAAAACTGGCGAAACAGGCAGAAGAGCTTCGCAGCCAGTATCCCATCACGGTCGAAACGATTGCCGCAGACCTCTCGAAGCCGGAAGCAGCACAGGAAATCTACGATACCTGCCATAAGCATGGCTGGACGGTTGATTATCTCATCAACAACGCCGGTTTTGGCGGTCAGGGCGATTTCACGCGGGAGCGTACGATGGCAGAAGATATGGCGATGATTGCCGTGAACATCGAGACGCCGACGCGCCTGATGAAGCTCTTCCTGCCGGACATGGTACAGCGCGGCGAAGGCCGTGTGCTCAACGTCAGTTCGACGGCGGGCATCCTGCCGGGCCCTCTGCAGGCTGTCTATTACGCAACAAAAGCCTATCTCACGAGTGTCTCGAATGCCATCTGGCGCGAGCTCAAGGACACGGGCGTCACGGTGACGGCCCTGCAGCCTGGTGCCATGACGACGGGCTTTGCCAAGAGAGGCGGCCTTTCCGACACGAAAATGTTCCAGAATACCGTTGCCCCGATGCCGGTAGCCCGAGACGGTTATAACGGCATGCTTGCTGGCGAGCTCAATGTCCTGAGCGGCCTGCCGGGCTATCAGAAACCGATGATGAAAATTGCGCCGATCCTGCCGAAGAAAATGATGATGGACATGGTCTACGACCAGCAGAATAATAAAGACTGACAATCTGCCAAGAGGCAGCTCTGTCAGCCCTGAAATAGAGGAACGTATATGAACCATTTTATATTAGATGGCAACTACAAGGCCATTCTCAGCGCCCTGCAGCTCGATGCCACCGAAATCCTGCGCCGCGCGGGACTGCCGGAAGATACGTTAAACCACAAGACCATCACGATGACGGAAGCGGGCTATTACCGCTTTCTAGAGGCCATTGGCGACGCCCTTGGCAAGGAGGCACCTCTGCTGCAGCTGGCGTCCAAGGAGCAGATTGAAACATTTTCCCCACCGATTTTTGCCTCCTGGTGCAGCAAAGACGGCGAGGCCTGCATTGAAAGGCTCTCTGCTTATAAAAAACTTATCGGGCCAATGAGCTGGCACATCACAAAAGAGAAAAACGAGCTTACGGTCACCATGGAAGCAGGCAGTCCGGAGCTCGAGCTCCCTTCCATCCTCGTGCAGTCGGACTTTGCCTTCCTCATCGGCATGCTGCGCCGTGCCTCAAAAACCGATATGCATCCCCTCAAGCTGCAGGTGAAACATCTCCCTGCCAGCCACGCTTTGTCCGACCTCGCGGGCATTCCCATCCAGCAGGGCGAGGAAAATGCCATTTCATTTCGTTTGGCAGAACTGCACAAACCTTTTGTCAGCTTCAATCCGGCCATGTGGAGTTATTTTGAGCCCGAGATGAACAAACGTCTGGCCGAACTCACGGTGGATGATTCCATGTCGGCAAGAGTTCGCAGCGCCCTGGCCTCGATGCTGCCCGGCGGCGCTTACGGCATCGAAGAGGTCGCGGAAAAGCTCGGCATTTCCAAGCGGACCCTGCAGCGCAAGCTCAGCGAGGAAAAGACAACCTTCCAGAAACAGCTTAGCAGCACCCGTGAGACTCTCGCGATTCACTACATTTGCCATACCGATATGAGCAATCTCGACATTTCCTTCCTGCTCGGCTACGCCGAACTCAATTCCTTCCTGCGCGCCTTTGTCATTTGGACCGGCAAAAGCGTCAGTCAGTATCGCCACGACCACAACAAAGAAAACTGAAAACGTCCAGCACTGGACTTTTTCAGCCTTTTCAATTGCGATAGTCGCAGCGTTCGCACTGCGTCATGACGTTTTCGCTGTCTTCCTTATAGAACAGGCCCGACCAGCGGCAGATGCTCTGCAGGATTGGCACGACCGACTCGCCCTTTTCCGTCAGCGAGTATTCCACGCGCGGCGGGATTTCGTCGTAGGATTTGCGCACGATAAGGTCATCCCGAATGAGTTCCTTGAGCGTGGCCGCCAGTACGGCGTCCGTGATATTCTTCATCTCATTACGGATGCCGCTGTAGCGCAGCGTCTTCTTGGCCGCGAGCACGCAGATGACGCGCGACTTCCATTTGCCGCCAAATACATGCAGGCCGTATTCGAGGGGGCAGCGGATATCTTCTTCCAATTTCTTCTGATACATGATAAGTCCTTCCTTCGAATTTTGAATTTCAAGTTTCGCGCTTTTTACGTTCTTCCTTCATTATAGGTCGGTACCCATATTTTCTCCATATGCTCTGAAATTAAATAGTGACTTATAAATTTCGCGATATCTTCAAAATGACGAGAAGCCCTGCTATGATAAGTGGCGTAAAGAAAATCTGCTGTCACTCTTGAAGGAGGAAGTTTTCATGTTAAATGATGAAGTCAAAAAACTTTTGAATAGTTCTCTCTGGGACCTCGCTACGGTCAGCCCCGAAGGCGAGCCAAATGTTGTACCGGTTGCCTTTAAAGACATCACGGATGAAGGCCATCTGCTCATCGGCGACGTTTTCCTCGAGACGACGCTGAAGAACATCAAGGCCAACGGCCGCATCGCCGTCTCCGCTTTTGACGGTCCACATCTCACGGGTTATCAGATCAAGGGCCATGCCAAATACATCGAGAGCGGTGCTGTCGTAGACAACTTCAAGAAAGTCGTCGAAGAGATGTTCAAAGGCGCGGTTACGGCCAAAGGTGCTGTTGAGATCATTCCGGAAAAAGTCATCGTCACGACGCCGGGTCCGGACAACAAGAAGGAACTCTGATTCCCCTTCTCTCTCCTGAATATCCTGTCTAAGATACATCCTCATGATTATGCTGTCCAATGCATTCTGGGCAGCATTTTTTGTTGCTCAAAATATAATTAAAAAGGCCGCGAAACAGGATGCCCCTGTCCCGCGGCCTTTTGGCCGATTATAAATCATACGTCAGAATTGCCGGGAAGCACGTTTTATTGCGGCGGCTGCAGCCGGTGCAGTTGCGGGCGATATTTGGCGAACTATCCCAATCCTCAAGATGCCAACCGATTTTCTCGTAGTACTTCGGCACCTTGCCGCTGCACCAGAGCTTTTTGACGCCATGGCGGCGCGCCTCGTCAAAGACAATCTGCTGCAGGCGGCGTCCGTAGCCCGAACGGCGATGGTCCTCACGCACGCCGAGGTCACCGAGCGTATAAACGCCGTCGCGAATCTCCAAGGTTGCGGCAGCCAGAAGATTGCCCTCTTCATCATCCACGCGCCACATCTTGACCATCTCGATATCCGCGGGCACTTCGGCACTCGGCTCGACCTCCATGCCGCAGTCATGGAAAAACTTCGTCAATGTCAAATAATCCTTCGTCTCGTAAACTCTCTCTGTCATAAAGCAGCCTTCTTTCCTTTGCTCAAATCCATGTAACGTCTATCATGATAAGAGAAAAACTGCGGAATATCAATTTACTAATAAATTATTGAGTAACTAATTCTTTCCAATTTAATTGGAAAAATCACTCCATAGAAATCGAAAAAGTCCAGTACTGGACTTTTTGCCATATTCACGACACAAAAAGGCGGCTGCATGAGAAAAAACTCATACAGCCGCCTTTTTAACGGGATGCTTCGGCCTGTCCAGTGAGGACTGCGAAGCCTATATTTTACGGATTACTGATTATCCTTCGGTGCTTCTTTCAGCGTGACGTCGACGGTCTTTTCGCGGCCGTTGCGTTCAATCGTCAGGGTCGTGGTGTCGCCGACTTTATGCTCGGCAATCTTGGCGCGCATGTCGTTGACGCTGTTGACTTCAGCGCCGTCGACTTTGAGGACGACATCGCCCTTCTGCAGGCCGGCTTTGTCAGCTGGGCTGCCTGCAACGACCTGGAAGATATAGATGCCCTGTTTGATATTGAGCTGATAGCCGTAGCGGGCTGCCGTCTGCTGGTCGAAGATCGAAACGCCGAGGTACGGACGGGCGACATAGCCTTTGGCCATAATGGCATCGACGATGTTCTGGACCGTATTCGACGGGATGGCGAAGCCGATGCCCTCGACGCCGTTCGCAACGATTTTCGCGCTGTTGATGCCGATGACCTTGCCGTCCATGTTGACGAGCGCGCCGCCGGAGTTGCCCGGGTTGATGGCGGCATCCGTCTGCAGGAGCTTGACGCGTTCATCGCCATCGCCGAGCGTGCGGTTCTGGGCACTGATGACGCCGTGCGTTACCGTGCCCTGGAACTCAAGGCCCATCGGGTTGCCGATGGCAATGACGGACTCACCGACGACAATCTGGTCCGAATCGCCAAAGTCAGCCGTCGTCAGATTGCCGTCGTCGACGCTGACGACCGCGAGGTCCGTGAGTTCATCCGTGCCGACGAGCGTGCCCTTGAGGCTGCGGCCGTCGGCGAGCGAGACGATGAGCTCGCTGGCGCCCTTGACGACATGGTTGTTCGTCACGATGTAGCTCTTGCCGCCGTCATTCTTGAAGATGACGCCCGAGCCGACGCCCTCGCTCTGTACCGGATTGTTGAACCAGTCGCGCGCCACGGCCTTATTCGTGATGCCGACGACAGCCGGACCGACGGCCTTTGCGGCGCGGACAGTCGGCGTGTTGCGGGCATCCGAGAGATTATCATAATTGGCTGCCTGCTGCTGTGCGGCGGACGAACTGCCCGAGGAACTGCTGCTTGAGCTTGAAGACGAGCCTAACGAGCAGCCCGCAAATGTCGCGGCCGACAGGGCCACGGCCAGTGCTACAGCCAATTTTTTATTTTTTTTGCTTTGGAGCAAATTAAAGAACGATTTCATGAAGAACCCCTCCATCCATTTTCTTCAGTCTCTTCATCCTGCCTTTCCGGCATCCGAAGAAGGGGCTGTTTTCTGCCACATGTATAGTATAGCGTATTTTGCCTGTGATTTCTGTCATCGTGGTGACAAAAATAGAATTGACATTCCCTTTATGAAAAGGATACGATTTCTTTAGGGAAACAAAATGAAAAAGGGTGAATTTTGCATGGAAGAAACGAAGATTATCAAAAAATACGAGAAAGTTCTCGCTGCCTGCCCGCTGCTCATAGGAATTCCGGCCAGTCAGTACGAGGAGGCCCTGACTTTTCTGCGTGGAAAAGCCGTGCATCTAAAAAAGCACGAAATCCTGCAGCAGCTCGACGAGCCGTTCCGCTATGCCGGCATCGTCCTTTCCGGCAGCATCGAAGGCTCCTTTATCAACGAGAACGACGCGAAAATCAGCATCAACCGCTTTGACGCGGGCAAGCTCTACGGCGAGGCCCTCGGCTGCGTGCAGCCGCCGCACAGCCCGATTCAGCTCGAAGCCCTGACCGACAGCATCGTCCTGCTCGTTGACCTTTCGGCCATGCATCAGGAAAAAGCAGCGCTTACGGGCATCCAGTACCACCTCGCGATGAACCTCATCCACGGTCTCGCCCGTCAGAACATCTACCAGAACTACAAAGTCCGCATCCTGAGCCAGAAAAAACTGCGCGATCGCATCGGCATCTTTCTCAGCGGTCTGCCGCACGCTAAAGACGGCTCCATCCTCGTCAAGCTCACGACGACGGCCATGGCCGAATTCCTCGGTGTCAACCGCAGTGCCCTGTCGCGCGAACTCGGCCTCATGCAGGATGAAGGCCTGCTGCGCATTGAGGGACGGCGTTTCTTCCTGAAACACGATTAACCAGAAGAGATAAAAAAGGCGGGAACCGCTTGGGGATTGCGGTTCCCGCCTTTCTATTGGAGGGAGAGAAAATTGAGGGAAGTTTATTATGGAATCAAATGGCTATTAGCCATTGATTGCAATGGTATGACCAGCTGGGCGCGTCTCGGTCAGCTTCGGCATATGGACGGTCAGGACACCGTCTTTGTAGTCGGCCGTGCATTTCGTCTCATCAATATCATCGATGTAGAACGAACGGCTCATGCTGCTCTGGCTGCGCTCGCGGCGGACATAATTGCCCTTTTCATCTTTTTCATCATCGGACTGCTCATTCTTCGTGGCAATCGTCAGGTAGTTATTATCATAAGTCAGGGAGATATTTTCCTTCTTCAGGCCCGGCAGCTCAGCCATGAGGTCGTAGCTGTCCTTATTATCCTTGACATCGACTTTGAAATCCGGCGTATGGAAATCCTGCATGAACGGCTCATCAAAAGCATTCATGAGGCGGTCAAATACATTGTCCTCTTTCTGAAGATCGTTATTGGAAACAAATGGAACCAAACCAAACATAATCAAAAACCCCTTTCAGCGTCTCGATGCTGCCTGAGCGTTTGCTCAGGGGTGAATCAAAACCATTTGTTCATCGTGCTGAGAACTTTGGACCTTGCTTTTTCTTTTCTCAGGCCCTTCATCCTCGCTACAGTTCTTATTATACTCATATTGGTCAAAAAGTCAATAAGTCAAAAAGAAAAAAATAAAAAAGAGAAGCCGCCGCGGACTTCTCTTTTTTATCTGGTATGCTATTTTTTCTTACCCTTACGACTTGCGCGGATGTTTCTTGTCCTTATACATCTCGCCATCGGCTTCCGTGATGATGGTATCGACATTCTGAACTGGCGTAGTCTGCACGGCTGCGCCAAAAGCCATGCTGAGATGACAATTCTTAAACCGGTTCTTCATATGACGGATGAGTTCTTCAGCCTGTTCTTTGTCCATATCGCTGATGACCATGAGAAATTCATCCCCACCCATGCGGAAAACATTGCCCGTGCCGACCATTTCCTTCATGAGATTGGCCGCCATGCGGATGGCTTTATCCCCGGCCTTATGGCCATAGTGGTCGTTGATGTACTTGAGTCCGTTCATGTCGCCGAAAATAAAGGCCGTCTGCCTGCCGGCAGGCAGGTTCATCGCGTATTTCAAGAAGCCTCTGCGGTTCTGTGTGCCCGTCATAACGTCAACGTAGCTCATCTGACTCAGGCGATGTACGTTGTCGCGGTTGCGGATCAGGATGGACAGGAAGCGTGTCAGCGTCGCCAGCAGCGGACTTGCTTCCTTCAGGATTTTCTCGGAAGGATTGACGATTTCCGTATAGCCGATGGACTGACCGGCAAAAATCAAATGACCGGAAATGAAACTCTTGAGTCCTTTCATATGCGGTTTTGCCCTGCCGCATTTATGAAGAAACTTATCCACGTCTTCAATGATGGCGATTTGGTCCGTGTTGAAATTGTCATAAATGAACTGTACATCCTCACGCGGGATATGCTGCAGCTCCGCTTTCGTTGAAGGAATGCCTTCACGGCACCATTCATACGTATTGCTGACGGTGTCATCCGGCATTTCCTCAATAATATCGGCTTTTTCACATTCGAGGATTTCGCCGACACGGGCCAGCATATTCTGGATGCCAAGCGAAGGATCTTCCTCGCGCAGGCCGATTTCAATGGCATCGTTGACGGCCATTTCCTTGAAGAGAATCTCGTTCTTCTCAATTTCATTTTTCATATACTGATGGAGATTCGTCGCCATTTCAAGATGACAGTTCCTGCCGCGCCACGGAACGAGGATGTGCTGGATGAGATAGTCTCTCCCGAGTTTCCGATTATGATATGTGCGCGTATAGAAGCGGTCGCGGCGCAGCATGGACTGCGGGCAGTCCGGGCAGGGATAATCAAGGCCGCAGAGAAGTTTATGGCAGGTCATGCCGCGATAGTCAAAGTCCTCCGGCAGGCCAAGGTCACGCAGACCTGCTTTGTTGACATAAAGCAATTCATTATTGTCAAGACGGCTCATCATGACATTCTGGTCGCTCGTATCAAAAGCTTCACGGTCAAAGGCAATGCGGTCGCCCACGTAAATGGACTGACCGTACCGTTGCTGCTCTGCCTCGTCCAGACGTTCATAAAGGAGCTGCAGAAGTCCATTGAGATTGCCCGCTTCCGAGCCATAAGCCGCAGACCACTGCAGATACAGCGTGATGGAATGCCCACGGACTTCACGGATACCATGAATCTTATTTGCCAGGCGCAGCAGACGGTCATCAAGCCTTGCTTCTTTTTTATACTTCATGAACAGCAGGTATTTCCCATTGCCAAGATAACCGATGACATCGTCAAGCGTGCAAAGCCGCTCCATCATGCGGCTGATCCTGGCCAGCAGGGCTTCATATGTCTCATGACCGTAAATCTGCGCGGTTTCATTGAGTTTCGGAACGTGAAACAAAATACAGATAAAGTCTTCCTGCTTCCGTTCGTAATTGCCATAATACTCTAAGCCAGCCAAAATTATGCCGCGGAAACCGGCAAGACCTGTTTCCCGATTAATCAAACCGAGCTTCATGTCATTTTCGTAGGCACGTTCCTCCTGATCGAGGTCCTCGAAATAGCCCATGAGGCCAATGATCCGATTGCCTCGATAAAGTGGTACCTTTGTCGCGCGAATGGTATGCAGACGGCCGCGGATGATGCATCTGCCCAAGGCCCCATAGGAAGAAATGCCATTCTGCAGGACTTTTTCTTCGATGTTTTTATAGGGTTCAATATCCACGTGCCAGCCAATGTCTTCATCCGTCTTGCCCAGGATAGACGCCTCATCGTGAATATCGTAATAATCGAGAAAGGCGCGGCTGGCCCCCACAAATCTCCTTTCAGTGTCCTTCCAAAAGAACTTGATCTCCCGTGAATTCTTAATAGTATGAAAGACCGTAGACGGGTCAATTCTACTGCCGCCTGCGACAGGAAGTGCTGCTGCAATGCCAAAGCTCTTGAGAAAATGGGGCAGCACGTTTTCCCGATCCTTAATGCGTTCCATAGGCGCATCCTTGATGCAAAACAGGATATTCCCTTCGGCAGTCTGGCCAAGAGCCAGTGCATCAAATTCCTGCCAGTAATAATTCCCATCATCGCGGCGGACGCGGAACATGCCGACGGCAAGAGAGCGGCCCGACTTTTGTGCCTGCCTGTAGAGAATCCGCGGCGCGACCCAGGAGAGGAACCGCTGTCTGTCATCCGGATGGATGTACTCCTCAAGCGTCATCCACTGCCGGCGGGAAATCCTTTTTCCCGTCAAGCCGACAGCATGAAGCGAGCTGATGACCTCAACTTCATCCTTGCTGCCGCGGTACAAATAAAAGCCGTCATAGACCTGCAGCAGATAATGAGAGATTTTATCGAGCCTGTGTGTATTGCGGAACGAGCTGTCAAATGTAATATTATAGAGCTCCGCCTTGCCCGTATGCATGCCGGGACCGCCGGCAAGCATCTGCACCTTGATTTTCATGTACTGGCCGTTATACACATACGTCAGGACTTCTTCTTTCCCCGTTTGGATGGACGTATCCAGAAGCTCTTTGAACTGACGCAGGACCGGTGTTTTGGTGAGCTCCATGACCCGCCTGTTCCCATGGATCTTTAAGTTTACCGTAGAATACAGAACTTTTCTGAAGGCGCGGTTTTCCCAAAGGCTTTGTGCCTTATCTTTGCCATCGTACCAGAATACAGCGACCGGAAGATCGGTCATCACATTGATAAGACCGGCCTTTTCCATGACCATTGCTTCCGTCGGTTTTTCTGAAATCAATTTCTGTTCATAGCAGAAACGGTGGCAGGCTTCATAAGGCAGCGGTTTGGCATAGTAATACCCCTGAATCTTCTCGCAGCCAATCGAAGCGAGGAAGTCTGCCTGCTCCTTCGTCTCCACACCCTCAGCCAGCGTATGGATGCCGAGATTTTTGGCCATGAGCACGAGCGAACGAAGGATTTTTCTGCTTTCCTCATTGAAGTGCTTCTGAAAAGACATATCGAGCTTGATTTCGTCAAACTGAAAATGCTGCAGCACATTGAGTGAGGAATAACCGCTGCCAAAATCATCGAGCCAGCATTCATAGCCAGCCTTGCGGAAGCGCTGGATTTCCATCCGGAGCTTTTTCCCGTTCATGGCCAATGTCGTTTCTGTAATCTCGATGCGCAGAAGGCTGCGCGGCAGCTGGTAGCGCTCGACGATTTTCTCGACTTCAGCCACGGGGTCAAGGCTGTCAAAATCCACGCGCGACAGATTGACCGAGATGGGCAGGAGCGGGCGCTGATTCTCAATCTGGAAACGGATTAGTTTCGCTACCTGCTCGATGACATAGAAGTCAAGCTTTGGTATCAGACGGGATTTTTCGAGCACAGGGATGAACTGTCCGGGACTCAGAAGCCCTTTCTCAGGGTCTACCCAACGGGCCAGAGCCTCCACGCTGCAGAGCCTTCCCGTCAGCGTACGCACGACGGGCTGGTAAAAGACCTTGATATAGCCTTTTTGCAAGGCCTGCTCAAAATTACGCAGAATGTAAGCGGCTTCAGCAAGATGCTGCCCCATATCCTCCGTGTAGATGGCATAGACGCGGCTGGCATCCTGCTTGATGGAATCGGCCGCAATCTTGGCCGCATCAAAGCTCTGACGCGGATTGACCTGTTTTTTTCAGCGCCAGATTTTCATACAAAGTAATTCCTGCTTTAAGAGCAACCGAAGGATCATCATTTTGGGCACGAAAATCATCAGACAGTGCCAATAATTTCTCTTCAAGATCTGCCCGTTCCGCCAGCATGGCAAAATTATCCGCCGAAAGATGCGCCATGAGCGTCTCAGGAAATTGCTTCCGCAGGCATTTGGCCAGCTTGCGCAGGAGCTCGTCGCCTGCCTCCAGACCATGATTGGCATTATACAGTTTAAAATTCGTCAGATTGATATAAACCGGTACATGACGTCCGAGTATCCCTTTTTCCTTATCCACGGCTGCAACGGCCAAAGCCCTCTTGTAAAAAGCATACCGTCCGATCAGGCCTGTGATATGGTCCGTTTCCAAGGCCTCTTCGCGTATGCGGTTTGGCATGATATGCAGCGACCACACCGGGCCATACTGCGGATCCTCGATTGGGGATAACAGCACTTCGAGCCGGCGGAAATGACCTTCCTTGGACCGCACTAAAAAATGATACAGTTTCGGGTCGTCCTCAACATCTTTGGCCCGCCTTGCGTACATTTCTGCCAGCGGCACGTATGCATCCGCTTTCATCATACCGCGGTAAGTCCCGCCAGTCAGGGCAAGGAACTCCTCTTTTGATGCACACTGGTACATAGTACAGACTTTGTCATTTACGGCTAATATCTTTTCTTCTGCATCCTTGGAGATCAAAACCACGCCGCCGGGGAAAAGATTCATGACCTCTTCTCTCGATGCCTCGTTCTTCCTGTTCATGCCAACCAACCATCCTATTGTCAAAACACCATCGTGATCATCTTTCTTACGTCTATCTGCCTTGCTTATTTGACAGTTTCAGTTTATTACAATTTGTTTTGCTTGTAAACGGTCAATAGCGGCAGCTGCCAAACACCACAAACTGAAAAAGTCCAGCGCTGGACTTTTTCATCTTTTTACATCGGTCAGTCCTTCTCATTCTGTACGGTTTCAAGGAATTTCTGCAGGGATTTCGTGTCACTGTGCAGCATTTTCTCCGTCAGCCGCTGCAGCGATTCAAACTCCCCGCGCTTGAGTTTCGTTTCGACAAGTGTTTCGGTCATGGCCGCGAGGTAGCGCGTGACAATACCCTTTTGCTTGCATTTCTTGAGCGACTCCTCATATTCGTGCATGAGGATATCGTAGTCGTGGCTCGTCACATGGCGGTATTCATACGTGGCCGACTGCTTCGAGTCCTCAGCGATGGTATTCATGGCCTTAATCGCGTTGTTGAAGTCCTTGTTGTAAAGCTTTTGGCTCAGGCTGTCAACGCGCTGGTTGAAGGCCTTCATGGCATCTTCAAAATGGCGTACATTATAATTGAATTTGCTGATGACACGCGATTCCGAGAAAATTCCGCGCTCGCCGTCGCGCAGGCTTTCCGTGAGCTCTTTGACTTTCTCGGCATTCTCCTGTAATTCTGCCAGAGACTGGCCGTACGCGGCAAACTTTCCCGCAGCATCCGTCTCCTTGAGCTCCTTATCAAGATTTGCGACATACTCATTGAGACGGCCGATGTATTTTTCGATTTCCTCGAGCCCCTTCTGGTAGTTGATGACCGACTCGCAGACATGGGCGAGGTCTTCTTTTGTATCAAATGACATAGTGCTTTCCTACTTTCTTCTATCTTCTGTGCTTGCATGAATTCCTGCATGGATTGATGCATATATTTGTGCTTTTTTGCGCTCTTGTCTAATTGTCAGGTCAGCGGCCATAAGTCAGCGGCTGCCGCGATGGCTTCGCCGGCCTTTTCGATGGTGGCTTCTTTCTGCCACGTCCATTTGGCAAAGGCTCTTGTAAGGAACGGATAATTTTGCAGAGCTTCATACAAAGCTGTATAGAAATGACTGCTCTTCACTTCGCCGTATTTGTACTGCCAGGCTTCCTTCGCCTGAAGGACAAAATCCTGCATGCCCCTGCCCGTCAGGCAGAAGGCCGCCAAAAACTCGGGGCCTTCTACGTCCGGCCGCGTCAGCATGGTCTCGGCAGCATTCTGCCGCGTGCGGCCGCGGTTCGACCAGTCGGGGGCGAGGCCCGCATACGACTGCAGGGCCGCCTTGTAGTCGCCGTGACTTTCTTTGACGCGTCCGCGGCAGTAGGCAATCATATTCTCGTCCTTGCCTTCGGCCGCGTAAATGCTCAGGGCCAGCTCGTACTGGCCAAAGTTCAGGGCATTTTCGGCCGTCTCCATGCGATTTTCATCGGTATTTTCATGGATGCTCTGATAAAGATAACCGAGCCACGTCATCTCGCCGTAGTCGGCCTTGCCGAGAAGGTCGTCCGTATAGTCGATCAGGCCTTCGATCGCGGCATCTTCGAGGAATTCATAGAGCTTCGTGCCCGGCTTTGCTGCCTCTTCGTAGATGATCAGACAGGCATTGCCGCGTGTCGCGCCGACGTAAAAATACTTCCACGCCAGAGCCGGATTGTCACGCGTCTCCGACAGGATATTGTAGAGCAGCACCGAAGGATACTCCATGCCCTTGCAGTGAATGATATCCGTCACGGCATCCTCGGCTGTCAGCGGAAAATCCTTTTTCGACTGCGAACCGGCAAAGGCAAAAATCGTCTGCAGGTCACTTGCGGGCACTTTGCGCCAAAGGTCGTGAATAAGGTGTTCGCGGTTCTTGTCACTTGCCATGACCCAGACAGGCTTCATGCCGCTTGCCGTCATTGGCGGCACGGCAATTTCCTTCAGCTCATCCTGACGCAGCGTCAAGAGGCCCCCTCTGCGGAAATACTGCACGAGGTAATTCTGAAACTCGATGATGCTGCGGCTCGAGCGGTAATTGTAATGAAGGAAGCGCGGCCTCAGGCCCATCTCCTCGATTTTGCGGCCCTGTGCGCGGTCGTAGTCGTTCGACGCCGTGCGCATCCAGCCTTCATCGAAGTACGTCGGCTGCACCATCTGGCAGCGGTCCGACGCCATGCGCTTGCGGCGCGTGCCGTCCAGCAGATGAAAAATCGCCAAAAGCTCCATCTGCGTGAGGTCCTGACATTCGTCGACAAAGACTGCACCGTATTTCTTGACATGTCTGCGCTTTTTCCGCAGCAGCAGCCTTGCCATATCATTGTCATCAAAAAGCCCGTGACGGTGCAGATAAGCCTGATACTTCTCATAAACGCGGTAAAGCGTCGTCTCCCAGAGCACCGTACTGCGGCTGGCCTTCTTTTCCTGCTGCAGCCGCTTCTGATACTCGTTCTCCGAAAGATTCGGCCGGATTTTATCGAGTCGGTGATAATCGACATCCTCGGGCACGGCTCCCTTGATGATGCCGTGAATCTCGCGCCAGGCCGAAAGCCGCGTCATTTCCTCTGTCTGGCTCGCAAAGGCCTTGTCCTTGTGATTCCAGAACTGCGTCCAGTCGACCTCGGCCTGCCAGAAATTGACGAATTCAGCAAAACTCTGCGCGGCATTCAAGAGCTTCTGTTCCGGAATCTGCGGATAGGCTTCTTTGACTTCTGCGCGCAGAAAGTCAAATGTCGTGCGGATTTCGGCTTTTGAGGGCAGGGAACTGCCCTGCTCCATCTGCTCTTTGTCAAAGGTAAAGGCAAGCGTATAGGCGAGGTTTTCCGACATTGTCAGATAGAGGGCATCATGATGCGGCTCTTTGAGTTCCTCGCGCAGCCATTTGAGGCCGACGACGGATTTTCCCGCACCGGCATTGCCGATGACCGAGAGATTTTCGGCTTTCTCCGTGCTCTCGATAATGGCCTTCTGGTCCTCATCAAAGACAAAATGCGTCGGCGTCGCAAGGTAATCGCCGAGCGAAATATGCTTGCGTTCGCCCTTTTCCTGCCACGCATCGAGCTGATGCAGAAAGTCAGCCGTATCGTAGTAGACATAGCCAATGCTCTTGCCGCGGATTTTGCGAATATCGGCCATCTGCCGGTCGTGACTGCTGAGTGCCAACAGCGTCAAAATGCCGTCCTTGTAGACCATGCTGAGGCGGTGGTCGCCGATGCGCCGCTTAAAAACGCGTTTGCCATGTGCGCCCGCGACCATCTTGAAGTCGTTGCCCGCAGCCCTGTGCTCGCCGTTGAAGATGGACTGCATCTTTTCAAGACGCTTGGCAAACGTCCGCCGGAACCGCTCCTGATACGCGGCCGGCACATGGCGGAAAATATGCTTGTCGAACTGAATGCCGCGGAACAGCTCAACATGTTCCTTATGCTTTTTCGGCACGCGCAGTCTGCCCGCTGACTTTTCCCTGGGTTCTGAACTTTCTTTCCTGCTTTTCCCTATGTCACTTTCCTCAGAAGAAGCGGCCTCTTCTGCCTCTTTTCCATTTTGCAGCCCCTGTTTTTCTTCCTGCTCGCCCTTTTCTTCTGCTTTTTCTGCGGCAGAGCCGGTCCTTGCCGCAAGACTGTCCTGCTCGTCTTGAGAAGCTTCGTGACTTTCGTCGGACTTGTCGGACTCTGCCGGCTGTTCCTTCGTTTCGGACTCTTCTGCAGGGCCGAGCTCTGCTGCTTTCTCGCCGCGGAAAACCTTCACCGCATATTCCTGCCACTTCGGCTCCGTCAAAATTCTGCTGGCATCTTCCTGGACAACATACTCTGCCTCATAACGGACGCGCTTGAAGATATGGAACATAAAGGAGCGGATTTCACCGCGCACATTTTTCCTGCATTTCACGGGGAACAGCGCGTAGTACTTTTCAAACAGCGCCTTCATGTAGACAGCCGAACCATCCTCCATGAGAAAGTCATAGATTTCTTCATAAAGGGTCTTTTGCGGGTCGACAAAGCCCGTCAGATGGAGAATCGCCTCGGGCACAACGCCATGATACGCCGCGATTTCCGACTCGCGTTCCTGACTCACGGGCACGGCTTTATACATGCGGTTCTTGTATTGATGAAAGAGAGCCGCAATCTGCTCCGCCATTTCCTGCGTGCGGGCCGTGGCCAGCAGAAAATGCTTTTTTTTGCTGACATCGTAGACACCGTAAGCCGGCCATGTCTGATTGAAAGCAGCCAGCGTCTTCTCTGGTACATTCTCTCTGTCCAAAATGACAAACGGCCGGTCCGGAAAAGCAAGCTGCAGAAAAGCGCGGATGATTGCCGCTTCTTCGGGATTGCGGAAACGCGCGCACTCTTTCCCTGCGGCCTCTTCCTTTAAAAGATAAGCAAGCGGCCTGTTCGCGCGGACCTCGGCCTCAAGGTCCGGCCCCCAGTGATAGACAACGCCCTCTTCGGTCATGGAGGCCTGTCCCCGCTCCATAGCGTCTGCCAGCCGTTTCAGGTCCGCTTCGATTTTTTCCGTCACTTCGGCCTGTCCGCATTCACGCTGACAATGAAGTGCCCGTTGCCAAGCGACAAACGGCTCTTTACAGGCATCGACCTCATCATCCTGACGCAAAAGAGTCACAAGCGGCGAAGCCGCAGCCTCCGGTGGGGCCTCGCCAATCTGAAACCGCAGTCCGTAAACCACGAGATAAAAGAAATCCTTCGCGTAGGTGCAGATATTGGGATTGGCCTCAATGACTTTCGCCTGCTTCAGACGGCCGAGCGGCTGCGACAGATATGCAGGAGAAACCTGCTGCTGCTGACGGCTGTACGCAAAGAGCAGAGCTGCCGAAGCCGCAAAAAGATACGCATCCGCAGGAGTCTGCAGGGGGCAGTGAATCAGCGCCGTATAAGCCTGCATGGCCTCAGGCTCCGTCAAAGGCAGTTCTTTCTTCCTGCCTTCTGCATGGTCACCGGCAAAATACGCACGCTCCCCGGCCAGTACCTCCTCAAACAGCTGACTTTTATCGACAGCAGTAGCATCCTGACTGTCTGGCTGCGATGCTGACAAATCCGACTTTTCCTTGCCGCTTTCGTTTACCTCCTGCTTATTTTTGCCGCCGTTTGCCTGATTGATATAATTGAGACGTTTGAGGTAATGGCTGTTCTTGGCCTTCGGTTCGGATTTTTTAGGCATATGCGCAAAAATATCGTGCAGCAGCAGCTTGTAGCTCGAAGGAATCATCTCCTGATGAAGCAGGGCATTCGTCAGCTGCTTATGCGTACGAATTTTTTTGCTCTGCTGCTCCGTAAAGAACTGCAGACGGCTGATGATATCGACTTTCTGCGCATTCGCATACGCGAGAAAGTCAGCCGTCTCCCTGCGCACGCCGGCAAGTTTTGCCTCTGTAAAATTCTCCGCTGCCTGCTTTTCCTGACTGAGCTGACTTCCAAGCGGCATGCCCTTTAAAATCTGCAGCAGATAAGCGCGGCTGTCCTTAATGAGACTTTCCGGACGTGCGGCATGATTTCCCTGAACGGATTTTTCCGTGCTGTCTGCCTTTTTTGCCGGCACGGCCGCTTTTACCAGCTTCTTAAGTTCCGCCATATCATCCTTGATATGAAAGTCACTCTTATCCTTTTTGTCCGCCGCCTTTTTCTTCTGTTCCGCTTCTTCCCTCTGTTTGCGCAGCCATTTTTTCGCGGCCGCCTGACGGGCTCCTTCTTTCAGCTCGACACCGCCATGAATATCCATATGAAAATAATCTTCCAGCATGCCTTGCAGATTGGAACTGCGCAGATGATTGACCGCAATCTCCTGCTTCTTCATTTCCCTGCAAACGACATAGCGCTTCCAGATCATCGCGGCGACTTTGGCCAGATTTGATGACAGCTTCATTTCTTCCACATGATAAGCAAAGGCGTTCTCAAGGTCAGAAGGATTTTGATAATGATTCCGATAGCGGTTGAGCCAACGCGATAAAGAATCATAGAGTTCGTTTTCTTTTTCATCCTGCCCCTTGGCCGGCAAAATGTGTTTTACGAGTTCCTTCTCTGCGTCCGATGAATTGACGCCCTTGCAGTCAAGCCAGCAAAAATCGTGCTCCGGCAGTTCTGCGCGCACAGCCTGTTCCACGAGAAGATGCGTCTCCTCATCGTAGCAGCGGCAGATACGCAGACACTTCCCCTCCGTCAAATCATAAAAATCCTGCATGAACTCCTTGGCAATGACGTCAGGATTCATCCGGCTGCAGATATAACGATACGTCGTCAGCACGAGCTCCTCAAAATACGGCCAGACCCTCTTCGGAAAAAACGGCTGATAGCGTTTGACGACTTCATCCTCATCCTGCAGCCCGCCGGCCGCAATCCATTTTTCCAGATTATCGCGCACAGAACGGCTCCAGCCGGCATGTCTCGCCAGCTGCTCCCGTTGAAAAAATGTTTTTGCCCCCTCGCTTAAACCGCGCAGAGAAAGGTCATTCGTCACATCAAGCGACTTGCCGATTTCCGCCTCAATTCCCTGCTCCAACAGTTTCCGTTTAATGACTTCGGCATAGTGAGGATTCACGACCTTCGCGACCATCTTGACGCCGTCCGTCGGAAATCGAAAAACCTCCATCTGCAATTTTGCCAGCCACATAAACCCACTTCCCCTCATATTCTTGTTCGCCGTTTTTTCCAGAGGCGGCACCTCTTTTGCGCATCTTCCTGCAGGACCATTTACTTGTTTCGTCCGCACGTTTATCCTCCTGCAAGAAGACACACTAATTTCTTTTTTAAGTCTTATAAAACAATTTCGACTCAAGATACCGTTTTCCCTGCCAACACAAAAAAGCCCCGCAAAAATGCGGAGCTGTAAGGATATAAATAAGTTTCGTCAAGCAATCCAACTCAGAACGCCAGACCATTATCCTTGGCCAATTCATTTACTTTTATCTTCCGGCAGGTACTTCTCTCGGAACGCCGAGAGCGTCAGCTGATGCATCTGCAGGAGTTTTTCTGCTTTCTCATCCATGCCATCCGACAAATATTTTTTCACCTGCAGAATCGTGTATGTGCCCAGCTCATTCGATTCTTTGACGGCGTTGTCGAGGATCTCGTATGTCGTTTCCACGCGTTTCGCGGCTTCATCCGGCTCCGCAAAAATGCCATGCTTGAGATCCGCTG
Source organism: Mitsuokella apri (assembly GCF_051886055.1). Taxonomy (NCBI): domain Bacteria; kingdom Bacillati; phylum Bacillota; class Negativicutes; order Selenomonadales; family Selenomonadaceae; genus Mitsuokella; species Mitsuokella apri. Next base: position 39,784 of record NZ_JBJEXT010000039.1, read on the forward strand.
CTTCCGCTGCTTTCTCATGCTGCCGCTTTTCCTCCGCCTTCTTCGCCGCGACGCGCGCCTGCTCCCTTCCGGCCTCATCGTTGCGGATGCAGGAAATCAGCCATCCGCCTAAGGACGTTTTGTTCTTGCGGTACTTATAAGCATAGCGAAGATTCGCGTCCAGCAAAGAAAGCGGATAATCCTTGATGAGCTGCCGCGCCATCTTCTCCGTGACATTCCAGCGGTCAGGATTCATCAAACGAGCCAGCATCTTCTGCGCTTCGTCATCAAGTTCCTCAGACTGAGCAGGACGTTCTGAAATAGGCACTGCCTTTTGCTTCGACTTTTCATAGAAGGTAAAGTCAACACCGACATGAGCCCGCCCCCCTTGCTTGTAATAAGCATATTCTACCGTGATGTCTGCTTTCTCATTGATTTCCTCAACAGCGACTTTGATGACCCGACTTTTCAGATCCGTCGTCTTCTTCTGATAAGACTGTGGCAGCTCCAGTATCTTACATAACTCCTGAAATGTAAATCGTGCATGTCCTATCTTGATCCGATTTTTGAAAATCATATAGAAGCGAGTACTATAGACATGCGAAAATGCGATTAAGCTTTTTAAGTCGGACTTTAAGAATCGTTCCCGAAGCTGCAGAAAATGAGGACAAAGCCGTTCATCGAGTTTAAACTCGACATAGGCACAGTCGCTATCTCCATCTTTTCCCGTGACATACTCACACGACTGAACCCAATGGGAGCCATACCACCCCGAGCCATCGCGATGCTGCAGGATAATAGAACGCGTCAAAAGCTTCTTTATGACATCCTGCAATTGCCAATATCCGGACTTGGCATTGAAGCCGCACGCATCTGACAGGGACTTTGCATTGATACGGTTCACCGTAAAATTTTCTCTTGTGGTATCGATTTGGGCAATAAAATTCAGGATTACCTTTTGTTCTGCCAATGTGAGCTTGTAATTTGCTTCGACTAGCTCATTTGATTGACGAACTAAGGCACGTTCGTCAACTTTCTTAATCACTGTATCAGCCATCGCTTTCACCTCTTAAAGATATTCTACCTGAAGCTATGAAACTTTTCAAGGCTTTCATAGTTTCATGGCAATATCCTGAAGATCTTTATCTGCGACACTGATACCGCAAATTTTTCATAGGTTCAAAGAGGCACCGAATATTTTTTATGGGCTGACGCATTTTTTTCATAGGTTATCACATCTTTTTTTTTATTTCACAGTCGGACAATAGTCAGATAATAGTCGGATTATCTTAGATTTCAAAGCTCATCCGGACAACCGCAAATTTTTCATAGCTTCGAGGATAGAACCGCAAATCTTTCATAGGTTCGACCGCAATTTTTTCATAACTTTACCGCAAATTTTTCATAGGATGACCGCAATTTTTTCATAAGTTAGGTCCTGAAACCCGCGCCATTACTAGCTTCCAGCGCTCCGACATATATATACATATGTTACATATAATAACAACAACAGGGGAGAGCCCCCTCGCTTCGCTTCCCCCTGTTATTGTTCAATCTTCAATTTATCTTATTTTTGAGTCCGACTAGTCATCACCCTCCGAAACATCATGCGAAGAGTCGCTAAGCTGGCACATCTTTTTTAGACGGCAGCAACCTGAAGTTTCAAGTTAATTGCCTGCATGAGCTTGACGAGCGTATCCAGCTTTGGCGTCGTCTTAAGGGTCTCAATGCGGGCAACCGACGACTGCGGCAGTCCGCAGCGTTCAGCCAGCATGCGCTGACTGATGCCGAGCTCTTGACGCCGGCGAATGATAGAAGAGACGATATCGGCTACTTCTTCAATTTCTTCCATATTACGGCGTTCTTCCTCGCTGACTGATTTGACATGCGTTTTATAATCATCCCACGTTCTCATGGTTGTGCCTCCTACAAACTACAAAGATAGCAGTTCAAAATAGAAAAATAGCCAGCTCCATGGTATACTATTGTATGCCGGCGGAGCTGGCTGCCCTTTCTCTGCGAAAGGGGGCGTGCGTATGAGCCTTTACGAAGAACTATCCCTGCTGATAGCTTTCGCAACGCTGATCGTAACGATCCTTAAGTAAGAGTCAAGTACAGTCACCTAGAGAAAAGTCGTGTCCTCAACTCAAAATTGAAGGGACACCGGCGATTCCACCCGCCGGTTTTCCTATGTCTATATTTTAGCACAGGCCAAAATTGCCTGCAATAGCAATAATTCGGTTCAGCGAGTACTCTTTTTTAGCTTTTCGCAGGATGCCGCTTTGTTATAATGAAGACTATAAACTACGCTGCATAGGAAAGCGAGGTGACGTTGACGGGACGTTGGCTGTCCCGCCTGCATCCAGATGAAATATCCTTCTTTTCTTCCTTTAGGGCTTTTTGCGGCAGGGCTGGTGCTCTGCCTGTTTTTTCATGTTTCGGTCCTGTACGCTCTGGCCTTTGGCTATGTGGTCTTTTTCTCGTATGGACGATATCGCCGTTTGTCGGTCAGGGAACTTCTGTCCTTGTCGTGGCAGGGGATCCGTACAATCCGCATGGTGCTCATCGGCATTCTCGCGAGATTTCAGCAGGATTTCGTCCTCACTTGGCCTGTTCTGCTGCCGGCTTTGGCCGTCATCGTCATGTCCGTGCTGCGCATTGCCGTCTGGAAAACAATGCTCGTCAGCATTGCGGCGGCCATCGGGCTCTGCCTTTTCGTACAGGGCATGGACATGATGACGCTGCTGCCCATGCTGCTCACGGGCTACGAAACCACGGACCCCGAGCTCGCGGCGATGCTCAACGGCGGCGGCCTGCTCTCCATGGCACAGCCTGCCGTGCTCGTCGCGCTTTCGTGCTCTTACGCAGGAATTTTCGAAAAAACGGACCTGCTCGACGGCGTCAAATCTGGCATCCACCGTCTTGCCCGCCTGCTCACGACGTTTGGCTGCACGATTGCCGTCTCGCTTGCATCCGTCGCCATTGCCTGCAACCAGACGCTTTCGTCCATCATGGTGCATGAGCTCTGCCGCGACCTTTACGATAACGAACAGGAAATGGCCTTGGCCCTTGAAGATACGACCATCGTACTCGCAGCCCTGCTGCCTTGGAGCGTGGCTTCCGCCGTACCGTTAGCAGCCCTCGGCGCCTCATCATGGGGCATCGCTGCTGCCGTCTACCTCTACCTGCAGCCCCTTTGGAGCTGGCTGTACACGCAGATAAAAACAAAACATGCCCAATAAAAAAACTATCATCTCATCAATTCATGAGGTGATCGTTTTTTGCCGTCAAGCATCAGCATTGCCCGTAAGAAGTTTTTATAGTATACTTTAAAAACTTCTATTTTTGTATAGTTTTTAAAGTGTACTATAAAAACTCATTCCCATTACACGACAAAAAGGCATGTACATCGTCGCTCGATGCACATGCCTTTCGTTCTCTAAAAATCAAACTTCGTCGAAGTAGCTGCTGTCCATATGACAGAGCGGGCACTCGGCCGGCGGTTCTACGCCTTCGCATTCGTAACCGCAGACACGACACTTCCATTTCTTAATTTCGTCGAAGTAGCTGCTGTCCTTGTGGCAGAGCGGGCATTCTGCTGGCGGCTCTTCGCCTTCAAAGATGTAGCCGCAGACGCGGCATTTCCATTTCCGGACTTTTGCCCCAGGCTTAGTCACTTCTTCGTAGTCGCTGGCTGCGGCTTTTTCCCTTGGCTTCTGGTATTTTGCCACGGGTTCGCCAAGCGTTTCGCTGCGGTCGGTGTATTTCGTATGCAGCATTTCTTCGGCCAGCGGGCTCAGCGGTTTGCCGTAGAATTCCCTGTACAAAGTCAGAAGTTCCTGATTTTCATGGCTGTTGCGGTTCGGCAGGGAGGCATCCCTCTTGTAAAGGCCCTCAATGCGTTTGGCGAGCAGGGCTTTGCCCTTCTGCTGCGTGCCTTTCGGCTGACCGCCGCCGCCGATGCAGCCGCCGGGGCAGGTCATGACTTCGATGAACGTATATTCTTTCATCTTATCCGCATGGTTTGTCAGGAACTCCCTGACATGCTCCGTCCCAAACAAAACAGCGACTTTGAGCGAAAGGTTCCCCATCTGTACCGTGGCTTCCCTGAGGCCGTCGAGGCCGCGCACTGGCTCCAACTCGTAAAAATCTTTCGGTGCATTGTGGCCCGTGACGAGGTAATACGCCGTGCGCAGGGCCGCTTCCATGACGCCGCCTGTATTGCCGAAAATGACGCCGGCGCCGGAAGCCTCACCCATCAGGGAGTCGTAGGGCTGGTCCTCAAGGGCCGACAAATCAAGACCGGCCGACTTTGCCCAAGCGGCGACTTCCCTCGTCGTGATAACGTGGTCCATGTCCCGAAGCTCCGGAATGCCCAGATACTTGCCGGCCGCCGCCATTTCCGTCCGGCGAATCTCAAACTTCTTGGCCGTGCACGGCGTAAACGCCACATTGACGATTTTGCGCGGGTCAAGGCCCATTTTTTTCGCAAAGTACGTCTTGACCGTCGGCCCCTGCATGCCGATCGGGCTCTTCGCCGAAGAAATGTGCGGCAGCATCTCCGGATAATACGTCTCCGCGAACTTCACCCACGCAGGGCAGCAGGACGTGAACTGTGGCAGCGGCCCCGTCTTTTTGGTGACGCGCTCCACGAGCTCGCTGGCCTCTTCCATGATCGTCATATCGGCCGCAAAGTTCGTGTCGAGCACGTAGTCCACGCCCAGGGCCTTCAGCAGCGCGACCATCTTCCCCTGCACGAAACTGCCGTCCGGCAGGCCGAATTCTTCGCCCAAAGAAACGCGCACGGATGGCGAGGTATTGACCACGACGATTTTATCAGGGTCAGCCACGGCCTGCCGCACCGCCTCCCACTCCGGCGTCTCGATGATGGAATCCACGGGGCAGACGTTCGCGCACTGCCCGCAGTGGATGCAGATGGGGACATCCCCCGTCTTCTCCAAATCATAATAACCGAGCACGCCGATCTGGTCCCGGCAGGCGTCGCGGCACTGCCCGCAGCGGATGCAGAGATCCTCCCTGCGCAGGATCGCCGGGTTCCCCGGCTCAATCGGCACACGGATTTCTGGTGATAAATGTTTGCTCATGACACTCTCCTCCATGGCTTCCGTTAGATAAATATTTTCCGAAAAGACTGATAGCTTATATTTACCGTATTCTGCAAGGAAAAGCGTTTTCCTGCCGTTTTATAGCACATAGACAGAATTTGCCTGCACGTCAGCGATTCCTATGACTCATTAACCAGTTTGCCAGTCATCCTGTCTATGGTCATCACGAGCATGTTTACCCGGCTTCCAGCAGCAGCGATTTCATGCTCAATGGATTCCTCCGTAGGGTAAAACTTTCTGGCCAGTTTCCGACACTGTTCAAGTATCTTGTCGTGATCTTCCAGAATTTCAATTCTGCCAAAGCACAGAACACTTCGTATGTTAAGAGCCCAATCTCCCTCTTTGACAAAGCCTTTATCCATGATGGCGAAGCATACTTTCGGATTCTTCGCAATGAGATCCAGCTTCAATCCCTGCTTAGCGCAGTGAAAATACAACTTTCCGTCATCCTCATCATAGAACTGATCCAGCGGGATCGCATAGGGATAGTCATGCTCTCCCTGCATGGACAAAATACCACGCGGTTCAGTTTTAAGAATCTCAATGCACTCTTCTGGATTGAGCTGCTGTTTGAACCTTCTCATCGTACGAAATTCATCCATATGAATCAATACCTCCCTTAATCCGTATTACCTGTTTGTCCGCCTGTGTAGGCATTATCGGCATGGTTGGGAAAATCATGTTTTTCCAGCCACGCTTGATTGTGTTCTTTGTTATTTCTCCCGCAGCGGCCGGATTTTTTTGATGAGGTCGACGACGGCCTCTTTGGCGCGGCGTTTGTATTTGAGTTTGCTGATGCCCTCGTGATTTTTCTTGTAGTCGTCGTAGTCCATGCTCATGGTGACGGTGTCGCCGTCATGATAGGTGTGCAGGATGGCGATGATGTCGTTGACTTTGGTGGACCATTCGCGCGCAAAGTCCTCAATGCGCGTTTTGATGATGGACTCGATCTGCGTCTCGATGACGGTCATGGCGTCCTGACCGCGGTATTTGGCCGGCTGGGCCTTCATGTCGGACCAGAAATTCCCGATGACGCCGGCGAGCTGCGGATTGGTCCGACTAAGCGCCTCGATGTGTTCGTCGATGCGCTGATCCTCGACCGGCGGAGCCACAAGCACGTCGTCGTCGGGCACGTATTTCTGAATCAGCGCAACGATGTAGCGGTAGTCGATGGTCACGCTCGTAACCGTCTCGAGCTCGTATTCAACATCGACGTCGATGTCCTCCGTCTCCGTCTTATGGCGCAGTTCCTCAAGGACATTCTGGTATTTGCCCGTATAGTCGTTGAGTTCATTTTCCGAAATGCCGTAGTCGGACAGGTCCTTTTCCTCAAATTCGTCGTAAACCTGAATCTCGCCGCGCAGTTTGTCGACTTTCTGGAAGGCCTTGGCAAATTTTTTCTTGAGTTCGATGTCGCCAAGGGTATCGACTTTCTGCGGCTCGGCTGCGATTTTGCGCAGCTCCGCGAGGGCCTCCTTGAAAGCCTTTTCAATCACGGCAAACGGCGGCGCGCTGACGTCGCTCGTGCCGCCGTTGGAATAAAGCAGCAGGGCATCGTCGACAGCCTTGCGGTACTCAGCAGCACGCTGGAAAATGACGATCATGCCAAAGCGTTTGCTCTTGTCGTAGATGCGGTTCGTGCGCGAAAAGGCCTGAATGAGGTTCTGCGGTGCCATTGGCGGCCGATCAACAAAGAGCAGCGCACACGGCGGTGCATCAAAGCCCGTCAGCAGTCTGTCCACAACGATGACAAGGTCGAGCTGCTCTTTCCGGAGCTTGTACTGCCCTTTCTTGCGTGCGAGCCGGTCATTGAGGTTCGCATTGTAGGCACTGAGGTCATCAATGTGGAAATTCGTTCCAAACATCGCGTTGTAGTCGCGCAGCGATTCCTTCATGGCCTGCTGACTCTCGATGGAGCCCTCGTCATTTTCCGTCACGGTGTAGGTGATGGCCACGCGCGGAAAGTCAACGGCCTTGGCCTTGATTTTGTCGGACACATGCCCCTCTTTGACAAAATCCTTGATGAGCCGGTAATATTTCTGCGCAGTCGGGATCGACGGCACGGTCAGGATGGCCTCGTAAGCATCGCCCTTCGAAGCGGCCTGCAGCCGGAATTTGCCGGCGGCCTTGTTGACAATATAGTTGATCACGCCAAGCCTGTGCTCGTCCGTATCGTAAATATCCTCGCTCTTGACCTTGTAATACGCCCCGAGCACCTTTTCCTCGGCCACGATGAAATCCTTGCTGGCCAGTTCATCCGTCGTGCCGACATGGAGCTGCGCGCCAATATCAAAAATCTGGTCGTGGGAAAGAGAATCTTTATACTCGATCTGGAAGCCCAGCACGGCATGATTCGCGAGGGCCTCTTTAATCGTGTAATTGTGCAGGCACGGCCCGAAAAGTCCCTCGGTCGTGCGCGCGAGGTCGCCCTTGCGGGCGCGTTTGTTCTCTTCAAAAATCGGCGTGCCCGTGAAGCCGTACCAGAGCGACTTGGCAAAAAACTTCTTGAGATCGCGCTGTGTCTCGGGCGTGACGGTCCTGTGACATTCGTCGACGACGAACGCGAGACGCAGGCTCCGGAGCTTTTTGGCTTTGGGACTGTCCTTCTTGGCCTCATTCGTATAGCGTTTTCGGACAATCTCCATTTTCTGGATGGTCGTGACGATGACGATTCTATCGTTGCTGTAGAGCTTCTTGACGAGCTCGCCGGCGTTCGCCGTGTCGTCGACGTCGATGATGTCGTTTTCGGCATAGGCCTTGAAGGAAAGCGAAGTCTGCTGGTCGAGGTCGCGGCGGTCGATGAGAAAAATCGTCTTGTCGATGCCAGGAATGAGCAGCAGATTTTTTGCGACGGTGTAGGAAGTCAGCGTCTTGCCGCTGCCCGTCGTATGCCAGACAAAGCCCGACTGCCCCTGCGCCGACGCCGCCTTGACGGCCTCGATGGCATGGACCTGATATGGCCGCAGCAAAATGACTTTGCGGCGTTCGGCGTCGAGCACGGCGTACTGTCCGACCATCTGATGAGCCATCGGGATGCGCAGGACCTCGCGCGCAAAGTCAAGGTAGTGTTCGACGGGCTCATTTTTCGCATTGACCCAAGGCGTCAAAAACGTCTCGTTGAGCTTTTCGCCCTGCGCGGCCGCAATATAGCGCGTGTCAGAGCCATTCGTCACGACGTACATCTGCACCATGCCGAAAAGTCCGCAGTACTTGTCCTCGATGCTGTATTTTTTGATCTGACGAAACGCATCCATATAAGGATGGTCCTGATTCTTGAGCTCAATCTGGATCATCGGGATGCCGTTAATTAAGAGCGTCACGTCAAAACGGCGCTTGCGGTCCTCTGCGTCCGACTTGTTCGCGATAAATTGGTTGATGACTTCATAGCTCGACCTCGCCCCCGCGATTTCGCGCGAGCTCACGGCCATCAGGTGTACGGAGCCTAAAGAAGCATCCTCACGTTCGAGGGGAATCACGGCCTCGCCATTTTCGCCAGCCAGCCAAAGTGCCGCACGGTACGGCGTCTGCGCCTGATCAAGCACGAACTGCTGCACGCGGCCAAACTCGACATCCGTCAGCTTCGCGCCGTCGAGCACGGCCATATTATTCGCATCGAGCTTCGCGCGGAAATTCGCCCAAAGCTCCTCCTCCGTATGAATGTCGGGCCGATACACCCACTGCGAGACATCCTGCGTGAGCTGCCGGATCAGGGCTTCTTCCATCGCCGCTTCTTTTTCTGCCATTAGTCGTCCCCACCAAATCCAAAGTCAAAATCGTCCTCGATATCCTTATCCTCAGGGTCCGTCAGCGTAAACATATAACTCTCGACCAAAGCCGGCACTTCGCCCATCTCTCTGAGGTCAAATACACGCTTCTGGCCGTCAGCATAACGAAGAGTCACGGCAATGCCAAACAGCCCTTCGACAACATTTTCTTCCTCAACCTCGAACATCAAGCTGAACGTATTGACCGGCATGCCATCGGTATTGTTCATCTCGTCAAGGCTGCTATCCGGATACAGTTCAAAATACCCCATTTCCGAAAGCAAATGATTCGCCGTAACCGGTCTCTTTCTGGCATCTTCCAACGTGCGCTGTGCATCGCAAATATCCGCTAATCTCATTTTTATGCCCCCTCATATTTGGTCAAACGAACATCTTCTGGAGAAACCCTTTTTTCATCTGCTGCAGGGAAGAAAGCTTCTCCTGCTCGGCGGTGATTAAGGCATCTAAATGCGTGAAATAGTCGGCAATCTTTTTCTGTTCGGGTAAAGAAGGACATGAAAATTTAAATGACTTATATTCTTTACTGTTAATCCCCGGTTGTCCTGTACGCATTGATGTAATCTTTACCCAGTGAAAATAGCTTTCTGATACGGTCTGCAAGAATATAAAATATGGACTATATTCTTTTTTTACTGATCCTCTAATCAAAAATCCTGCAAAGTAAAGTTCGCCATCATTCTTGTCATAAATATACGATTTTCCGACGCTTGCTCCAGTTCTCGCAAAAAGAATATCTCCTTCTTTAACTGCATAATGTTCCTGAATTTCGCCGCTTGGTGATACCGGTGCATCATCAATATATTTATGCGTAGCATCATCTATATCTGTAATTCGTATATATTTATGTTTTCCATCATAATCAACGGCCGATGCATTCATTCCGTATTCCATAGAATCGAATACATCACCAAAAGTCTTCTCTTCCCAGTCTGGAAAGTCTTGGCCATTGTCGCCTTTGAAGCGGAGTTCCTGCGAGAAAATCTTCTGCAGCATGCCTTTCTTGAGTTCTTTTAGAAGATTTTCCTTACGTTGATAATGAGTCATGAACTTGTCAAAGAGCGAAAAAAACATACCAATTTTATAAGATTCATCTTCAGACACAGGCATCCAAATATTAAAATATTTAATTTCAGACTCCGTGAGTGTTGGGACTGCCCCACCAATTTTGACTGCAGTAATCTGCCTTTGTACGTTATCCGAAATTAGCTCATAAGCCAAAAAACTTCTAAATTTTTGTGAAGTTCGCATAACTACAACCTGAGGATTTATTGATGCAGGTTCTGAAATCCCTGTCACTAAAGCACTTTTTCCTAAAGTCGATCCCGTTTTAACGAACAAAATATCACCATTTGAAATTTTTATTTCTGGAGATTCTTCATATTTTTCGCATGTAATGTAAGTGTTTCGGACATTCAAATTAATTTTGTTGTTAACAATATTGGTTGGACTAAAAGCTAATATTCCACCTTCTTCCTTAGTGATTATATCTTTCGCAGTGTAACCTCGAAATCCAATTCGACCGTTTAATTTAACAATATCCCCCAGTTTACACTGTTCCCAAGCACTGGTAAACTCCGGAAACCGCAGCTCCGGCACGTTTTTCTTTTCTTTCATCGCTCTGCCCTCACAATCTCCATTTAAGGCCCAGCTCGGCAAAGGTGTCGTTGAGCTTTTGATTGAGGTCGGCTTCTTTTTTGTCGAGGTCCGCGAGTTCCTTGAATACGGTGTCAAGGTCGACCGGCGGCTCGGGCTCGAAGGTGTCGACGTAGCGCGGGATGTTGAGGTTGTAGTCGTTTTCTTTGATTTCGTCGAAGCTCGCGAGGTGGGCGAATTTGTCGATGTCCTGACGATTGTCGTAGGCCTGCACGATTTTGTCAATGTGCTCGGGGTCCATGAAGTTGCGGGCTTTGTCCTTGCGGAATTCCTTGCTCGCGTCGATAAAGAGCACGTCGCGGTCCTCGCGTTCTTTTTTGAGGATGATGACGCAGGTCGGGATGCCCGTGTTGAAGAAAATGCCGGCCGGCAGGCCGATGACGGCGTAGATGCTGCCGTCTTCCAAAAGGTGCTGGCGGATCGTGCCCTCGGCAGCCCCGCGGAACAGGACGCCGTGAGGCAGGACGATGCCCATCGTGCCGTCCGTGCGCAGATGGTAAAAGCCATGCAGCAGAAAGGCAAAGTCGGCGGCCGACTTCGGCGCGAGTCGCTCATAGTGCTGGAAGCGCGGGTCCGTCAGGAAGCCCTTGTCGGCGCTCCATTTTTGGCTGTACGGCGGATTCATGCAGACGGCGTCATAATTCGTGAGTTCCTCAGTCGGCCAGTCGGGGCCGAGTGTGTCGCCGTTGCGGAAGTGTTGATACTGGAACGGCACATTGTGCAGGATCATGTTCATGCGCGCGAGGTTGTAGGTCGTATGCGAAAGCTCCTGCCCGAAAAACTGGATATTTTTGCGCACGTCCTCGTCCATGAAATTGCGGGCCTGCAGCAAAAGCGACCCCGACCCCATGCAGGGATCGTAGATGGAAAAGGCGGGCTTGCTGCGGCGGCCTTCGGTGACGATGCGCGTGATCAGCGTCGAAACGGCCTGCGGCGTGTAAAATTCGCCGGCTTTCTTGCCCGAACCTGCGGCAAACTGGCTGATGAGATACTCGTAAGCATCGCCGAGAGCATCGGAGCCGTATTTCGTAAAGTCGAGATGCGCAAGCTCCTTCATGACGCTTGAGAGCATGTCGTTGCGCTTCGCCGGCGTCGTGCCAAGGCTCTTGCTGTCGATGTCAAAGTCCTCAAAGAGATCCTCGTAAGGCTTGTGCCCGTTGATGGCCTCGCCCCCCTGCTCGATGTCGCGCATGGCCTGACGCAGATGGTCCGTCGTAAAGGCATGGTCGTTGATCTCGCGGTAAAGTGCCGTGAACGTATACTCCGGCGCAATCGCAAAGCCATAGCTCTCCGTCAGCTCCCCGACAAGATCCTCCCAGTCCTCGCCGCTTTTAGCAGCTGCGTAGATATCCTGCGCTTCGTCAAGGCTCGCGGGCTTCCGATCCTCGAGATTGTCGACCACAGCATAAAGCTGCCGGTCCGACAGATACTTGTAAAAGACCAGCCCCAATAGATAGTTCTTGTATTCATCCGCACTCATGCTGCCGCGCATCACGTCCGCCGCATTCCAAAGTGCCTGATTCAGTTCCTGCGATGCCATGCCATTTTCCCCCGCTTCATATTACTATAGCCTTATTATACCATGTAAAAGGAGGGTGCGGGCGAGTCAGAGAGATCACGCGAGGGGAACGGCCGGGCTAAACGAGTTCCTTCGTGGAGTGTCTCTTTCTGCTTCGCCTGCTGAAGAAGCGGAGCAGAGCTCGCCCCAAGGGGCACGTATAGACGGAATGAATGAAGCAGGCAGTTTGCGGGCCGACTGCAGGAGCGTCGAAGCCGTCTCTTTTTCAAGTTCCTCTTCCATGAGATTGACGGCTTCGCGGACAGCGGCGGCGGCTTCTGCGGCAATCTGCTGCCATTTTTCGTGCACGTATTTGGCGACGGTGTTGCGGCCCATGCGAAGTTTGCGTGCGATGCCGGCAATCGAGGCCTGCGGGTCGGACTGCAGGTACTGCCAAACGCGGCTGCGGCTGATGGCCGTGCGGACTTCGGCAACCCATGCTAGGTGCTCCTGACGCGTGCGGCCGTTGCGTTTTTTCGCGCGCGCGAATTTCCAGCCGAGCCATGATTCAAGCGTCACGGCCCGCACCGTGAGGGCTTTCTTTTCGTCGCAGGCTTCAAGGGCGTGTTCGGCCTCGTAAAGCGGCAGATGCAGGCGGTTTGCTAAGTACAGGACATCCTGACGGACTTTTTTCATGGAAACATGGCACTTGTAGCCGGCACAGGTCAGCGCGAAAAGCGACGTGTAGCGATGCCCCTCGACGGTCTTTTCCTCGATGCCGCGCAGCATGCAGTCGTACAGGGCATGGGGATTTTGACGGCACCGTGCCGATTCCTGATTTTGCTGACTTTTGCGGACCGCATTTTTTTCATAGGTTTGCTCGCTTTTATAATAGGAAGGATTCGTATCGTTCCAGACCATGCCAACGGACGCAGCCAAGTCGGCAATATCATGCGTACCGCCGATGCGGTAGGCTGTACAGCGCTGACCGAGCTTCGTTTTGCTGCTGACGACGCGGTAGGCATGCGAAAGCCCCGTGTTCATGTCGGCCTTGAATCTGTGTTTGGCGAAAGCCTGCAGGAGCTTTCTGTGAATCGTGCTGAGCTGCTCCTTCGTCTCGCGGCAGGTCGTCAGGGAATCGGACAAAACGTAGACGAGGTGTACGCCGTTGCCGGAGTTGACGAGAAAAGTTGGACGATGGCCGTAGAAATCATGTTCGCAGAGCCGGCGCAGACTGGCAGCCGTGACGTAGTCGAGGTCGAGATAGAGACAGCGGAGCGAATGCAGCAGAATTTCCTTCGGATACGAATTGAGGTAAAACGCCGGATAGACGTAGGCATCATCGCGGCCGTACGAGTCGGCCAGCATGTCGATGATGTCGCAGTATTTTTTCAGGCGCTGCCCTGCAGGGGCCTTGGCGTTCATCGTGCAGAGCGAAAATTCGTCGGAAACATCGGCAAAGCCCAGCGACACGTAAAAAGTCAGGGGCGAGACCCCGATATAATGATTGCTTAGATAGTCCGACTTTTGCTGCCAGTCCCTAAGCTGACGGTCCCGCGTGTTCATCTTTCTGGCCTTCGAACGGCGTACTTTGGTGAAATTCATATATTTCCCTCCGCTTCGTGTTTTTTGACTTCGTGCATCAAAAAAGCCTGTCCTCATCGGACAGGCTCCACTTGGCGGATAAGAATCTGCAGGCCGTGACATCTGACTTTTCGCGGACCTGCTAAAAACAGCTGGTCCGGACGAGGGATGCTTTTTGGCATCCTCTGGTCACGAGCTCTTCCCCTGCTGCAAAAGCCTTCCTGGCGTATCGAATCGCGTCAAATCGTGTCTTTTCGTAGCTTTTTGCAGCATTTTTTGGGATTTCACACCTCAGCCGACTTGTTATTTTAGTCGGCTTTTGCTAAAATAGAGGCATGAAAGTTGCAGTCATCTTATCGGAACCCTTTCTTCCGATGAGAGCGTCGCACCGAGATTGGTAGTCAAGATGCGAGCTGTGCTCATAGAAGGGCGCCCCGACATTGGTAGTGAAGGGGTGCCCTTTTCTATGGCACGGACATGACGTTGTGTCTGCTATTAATATAACATTTTGACGTGTTGTCAGTCAAGGTCGAAACAAAAACGACATATAACGAAATGAGGACGGATTGTGACCAGATCCACCCGCAAAAGGTGGAAATGGCCGCCAATCACGTCCTCATTTCTTGGTAAAACAAGCGATTTTCAGCAAAATCGCCGGTGCATGCCCCTATTTTTCATGAGAAAAGAAAAAGTTTGATCACAATCCGTCCCTATAAACTTCTGCTTGCCAAAATACTTTATTTGCCTTATCATAAAACTATAAGGCTGTGGGATATCCCACGAAAAGGAGGAATCACTATGGACGCTTCTGTTGTTGTCGATTACACTGCTCATCTTGACGCCAAGCATCGTTTAACGCTTCGCAAAGCTAAGTACGAGTATTATCAGGTGAAAGAATATGAAAACGGCTGCATTGTTTTAGAACCTCGTGAACTGGTAGTTCCCAAGGAAATCTCCAAAAAATCTCTTGCCATGATGGATGAGTCCATCCGGAATTACAAGGCAGGCAGCGTTTCTGCACCGATTGATCTGACGGAGTTCTAATGTATGCATTTTGCTATTCGTTTCCTATCTTGAAAATAAAACGAACCGCGCCATGCGTATGTACTGGGTGTACGGACCAGATAAGCAAGATACAAACAATGCCCAACGCACATGATCATGCGTTGGGCATTGTTTGCTTACTGTAATAGGGCTCAATCGTTTAGGTCCCTCATTACCTCATCTGCTGAATCATAAGTCCGACTGAGATTTTTTCCATGCAGGACGTCCTGCATGGCCTGCAGCGTCTCCTTGTTGGGGATTTCTATACCATCTTCAAGTGCTGCGGTCAGCCAGTCTTTCTTGGCTTCGTCTAACCTCTTCATGAGTTCTTCCTTCGTTTCGGCCTGCGTAATACAGCCGTTCAATTCAGGGATATAGCCAACATAGCCGCCTTCCTTGGCCGGCACAATGATTTTCCGATATGGAAGCGACAAATAATATTTGAGATCCTTTGTCATGATTATCCCTCGATTCTCTGGAAAAGCTGTCTTTTTTCGAATCAGTGCGCCGTGATGTCCTTTCTCGGTTCAAAAGATACTTTTAATACCATTCCCATACCATCCGCTAATCTCTGTAAAAGTTTAATAGACGGATTTCGAGAACCATTTTCAATTTTACTGATTTCCGTCTGCGCAATACCGGTTCTTTCTGCCAGCTCTTTCTGTGTTAGATTTTGTCCAGTTCGAGCATCTACCAGTGCCCGGATAAAATTCATCTCTGGTTCAAGATCTCGATATGCTTTCGCAAATTCAGGATCCTTCATCTGTTCCTCTTTATATGCTTTTAAACTCTTCATGATGATACCCCTCCCATCCTGTGAAGGTAATCTGCGCGGCGTTCTTTTGCCAAAACGATTTCCTTTGGTGGCTTCTTCTGTGTTTTCTTTATAAAGCCATTCGTGATGATGATCTTACCGCCAATGTAGAAGAAAAACAACGCACGCGATATGTTACTTGCTAATTTACACCTTAACTCGAAAATTCCATCGTTCAGATGTTTTGTATACGGTTCACGTAAATTGGTGCCTTTTTCCTCGAGCAGTTCCATTATAGAAACCATTTTTGCACGCATCTTTGGTTCTAACGAAGACAAGAAATCTTCTATCGGCTGTTTCCCATCTTCCGTTTCATAAAATTCAACTTCAAAATTCATATTACATACCTCAATTATATTTTATGAGATATATATCATATTGTCAAGAAAGATAAAAAGAGGACGGATTGTGATTTAGAACCACCTGTGAAGGTGGAAATGGTCACAATCCGTCCCTGTTTTGTAAAACGTCTTTTTTACGGTCAATACATTGCAGGCCTCAAAGCAGCCCATGCAGGCGACCGGCTTCGGTAATCTTTTCTACAGAAAGTTTCGTAGCTTTTGCAATTTCTTCAATACTCATATGCTGTTTCAAAAGCTCAACAGCTACTTCCAGTCTTACTTTCATAGCTGTTTTAGCAGATGCTTTTTCTGCTGCTTCTTTTCTCATTTCTTCCATTGCTTTGCACATGACTGTCAGACCGTCAATTTAATCTGATTCCCCTCGATGCCGAGGACGCAACTTTCGTAGTAGCCGTCGCCTGTGGTGCGCGGGCCGCTGATGACTTCGTAGCCGTCGTTGGCTCTGCCCCCGAGGTAGTCGACGAAGAACTTCTTCGCGGCCTCGAGGTCTTTTACATACATGGCTGCGTGTTCGATTTTCATGATAAGCACCTTCCCCTGCGATGAATGTTTCATATTCATACAAATTTTACTAAAATATTTTTCTCTTGTACAGCGCCAATACGCAAGCATTTCATACTAAGGAAAGTCAAATTGCGTTCTTGTTGGCTGTATGTCATTTTTATATAATATACCTGTAAGGTAAGTATTAACGAATTTGACATACACGAGGAGGAATTCCCATGAAAATCGCAGTTGTTGCCGCTAATGGCCGTGTAGCCCGCAAGATCATCGCAGAAGCCGTAAATCGCGTCATTGAAGTCACGGCGTTTGGCCGTCATGATGAAAATAATACCGAGGCCAAGGATTACCGCAAAAAGGACATCCTCGAGCTGACAAAGGAAGATTTGCAGGGGTTCGATGCTGTGGTCGATGCCTTTGGCACGTGGGCACCGGAGTCGATGGGCCTGCACACGACGACGTCGCAGCATCTTGCCGACCTCCTTGCCGGCACCAATACGCGCCTGCTCATCGTCGGCGGTGCCGGTTCCCTTTATCTCGACAAAGAGCACAAAGTCCAGCTCGTCGATGCGCCGGATTTCCCGGATGCCTATAAGCCGGTCGCCAACGGCATGGCCGCAGCCCTTGCCGAGCTGCGCAAACGTACGGATGTCAAATGGACGTATGTGAGCCCCGCTGCCGACTTTCAGGCAGATGGCGCACGCACGGGCAAATACATCCTCGGCGGCGAGGAGTTCCATACGAACGGCAAGGGCGAATCCGTCATTTCCTATGCCGACTACGCCATCGCCATGGTTGATGAGATCGAAAAAGGCAGCCATGTCCAAGAGCGTATTTCCGTCGTGGCCGAGTAAGCCGGTTTCGATATTTTGAGTTTGTTACGGATACGATTTAGCAGGAGGAATCACCATGAATAAGACGAAACGAATTTTAGCAACCATGCTCGTAGCCCTTTCTTTCAGCAGCATCTGCGCTGCAGCCGATGTCAGCGCCACGAATGCGGAGCCGTCGGCCAAGCAGGTCAGCGCCACTCAGGCTGCCATCGAGCAGAGCAAAATCGCGGCCGCTGCCGAAGCCGAAAAGCAGAAACAGGATTTCTTTAAGCGCGTGGATGGCAAGACCGTGGCTGTACATTATGACAGCGGCTTCCAGTTCAACATCGACTATCCGGAAGTCGGCGTCCTGCAGTGGACCCCGACAAGCAGCCTGACGCTTGCCAAGTCCGACAAAGAACATTATGAAGTCCAGAAAGTCGGCACGGACATTTACAGCATCAACTGGGTTGAGAGCAAAGGCATTGTCGTCTCCCAGATCCTGAACTTCAAGACGCATAAAGCCTATGCCTACATGACCTGGAACAAAGAGGGCGAGCGCGGCAATCGTGCGAGCATCTTCCATAAGGGCAGCTTCAAACTCGTCGATAAAAAATAATACATCTTCCTCTATATTTCTGCCGACGGGCAGACAAAAAGGACACATCTGCGTGGCTTATCAAGCTAAATATGTAATTTTTTCTTTAGTATAAGCCAACATATTGACAATCATCTATGTGAGTGTTATACTCCTTATATAGACGATCATCTATATAAGGAGCATTTTTTATGGATACAATGATGATTATAAATATATGCAAAGCACTGGGAAGTCCTATTCGTCTGGAGATTCTCCAGCAGCTGGTGAATGGTGAGAAGTGTGCCTGCCATTTACTGGAATGTTTTGCGATTACACAGCCTACCTTATCTCATCACATGCGCATTCTTTGTGCATGCGGGTTGGTTCAAGATCGTAAGGATGGGAAATGGCATTATTATTCGCTGAATAAGAATAACCTTCGCCTGTTTGGCAATTTTTTTGTTGGCCTTGGTATAACGTCAGACAATCCATGTGACTGTTGTGAATCTGGAGGAAAAGAACATGAATGAAATCGTTGAAAACGTCAAAAAATATTATGGGAAAGTACTGGATGGAACGAAAGACCTGAAAACCAAGGCCTGCTGCTGCGGGAGCGCACTGCCAAAGCAGGTGAAGGAAGCATTGGCCTTAGTAGACGATGAAATCGTCACCCACTACTATGGCTGTGGTTCTCCGATTCCCGACCTGCTGGACGGGATGACAGTTCTGGATTTGGGCTGCGGCACTGGCCGTGACGTATACGTCGCTTCCAAACTGGTAGGCGAAAATGGCCATGTCATTGGCGTGGATATGACGCAGGAGCAGCTGGATATAGCTCTTCGCCACAAAGAAGACCAGTACAAACGATTTGGCTACCAGAAGTCGAATGTGGTATTCAAGAAGGGTTACATCGAGGACTTGAAGAGCCTCGGCATAGAAGATAATTCTGTGGATATCGTGATCTCTAACTGCGTCATTAACCTTTCTCCCTACAAAGAAGAAGTATTTAAGGAAATCTGGCGCGTGCTTAAACCAGGCGGAGAGCTTTATTTCTCGGACGTATTCACGGACCGGCGCATTCCTGCAAAGCTTTATGCTGACCCTGTCCTGCATGGAGAATGCATCAGCGGTGCCATGTATTATGAAGATTTTCGCCGCCTGCTGCGAAAAGCCGGGTTCATGGATTTCGTGTATATGAACATTCGTGATTTTGCCCTTGGCAATGAAGAAATTGAGCAGAAAGTCGGCTTTGCCCATTTCTCTGAGCGTACCGTACGGGCCTTTAAGCTTTCCAGCCTTGAAGATGCCTGTGAGGATTATGGTCAGGTAGCTGTCTATAACGGCACCATACCGAATCACCCGCATGCTTATGATTTCGACATGTACAACCATTTCGTTACTGGAAAGCCTATGCTGGTCAGCGGCAATCTGGCTTCGATGCTCGAAGAAACTCGTTTCAGCTCTGCCTTTACCATCCACGGAGACCGCTCTGTACATTTCGGAGCATTCGGCGCTTCGGCTGCTGAAACATCCAACAGCAATGATGGCGGATGCTGCTAATATGCTGGCGGAAAAATGCTGTATCTTCTTATATATTCCTGACAACGAACAGGCGAAAAGGGCGCATCTTTTAAAGGTGCGCCCTTTTTGTCCGTTGCGATTTGCTTTTACTGTACTGCTGCTGCTTCATTTTTCGCATCAAGATTTTTTTGCTTCTTGACCAGCATATAAAAATGCGTGCGCTTCAGGCCCATGCGTTCCATAGCCAGTTTGGCGGTGATTTCTTTGCGTCGCCATTCGCCGTAGACCTCATGCCAGTTGTCCGGCAGCGGCAGGGCCGGACGGCCTAGGTGCTTGCCGCGGGCCTTGGCGGCCTCGATGCCCTCTCGCTGCCGTTTTTTCTTGATGGTCAGCTCCTGCTCGGCCAGCGTGCCGAGGACTTCAATCAGGATGTTGTTGACCATGTCCATGATGGAACGCTGCAGGGTGCCGTACTGCGAAAAGTCGACGAGCGTCGTCGGCACGTCGAGCACGCGGACGATGATGCCGCTCTGACGGTAATGCTCAAGTTCGTCCTTGATGGCCTTTTTGTTGCGGCCGAGACGGTCAAGGTCTTCGACGTAGAGCGTATCGCCCGCGCGAAGCATCGTGTCGCGCAGTGCGCGGTACGCCGGACGGTCAAAATTTTTGCCCGTCCGCTTTTCTGTAATGATATTGCGCTCATCCGGCACATAACGCTTCAGCACATCGACCTGACGGTCCAAATTCTGATTCAGCGTCGACACGCGCGCGTAGCCGTAAATCCTCGATTCTGCCAAAGAAAGCACCTCACAATTCCTGCCATGGATTCAAAAATATAAACGAAAGCGTATATGTTCATAAAATCGTGTCATAATGTTTATGGATATTATACCGCAAAAAAAACAGACCTTCAAGGAAGCCCGCGAGCCTTGTCCAGCGGGGGCTGAGCATTTATTTTTTTGCTATACTGCTTCATTTCTTATAGCAAAGTCAAAAACGTTTCGTTATAATAGAATACAAGTATAAAAAGACCGTCTATGTCGGGGAGGACGGTTGATGCAAGAGCATCCTTAGGGGAAATTATATCATGAAGATACACATACATATCGGGCCGAAGAAGGTGATCGTCCGAAACTCTTTGCTGACAGCTCTGATTGCGGCACTGGTTATGGGAGGATTCAATTTCTATCTGGTCAGCATCCGCAAGGCGAATATCTCATACCGCATTAATTCGGTGGCGAATTATCAGCTCAAGAGCGTATTTGAACGCTACATCAGCATTACCGATGACTAGATGACCATGCTCATGGCGAATGACGGTGAGATTGACCAGGAAAAGTACGACCGGATTTCGGAGAAACTGTTTGCGCAGTACAATGACCCGGCAATCGCCTTCATCGAACTGGCACCGCAGGGCGTCATTCGCTATCTTTACCCGCTGCAGGACGCTGAGAGCCTGCTCAATCGCGATCTTAACATCAAGCATAAGGCAGACTTGGAACGTATAAAAGAGGGCGGACAGCCGATCATATACGGTCCGTACGAAATGTCCATCGGCATCCGTGCCTGTATTATCACGAAGCCAATCTATTTGTATGATGAACAGGGCACGAAAAAATTCTGGGGCTACGCTGTTATTGTTCTCCGTTATCCGGATGTCCTGAATGTCATCGATATGGACGCGGAAAGTCAGCTTTATGACTATAAGCTCAGCCATGACGACGATGTAACAGGTAAGCAGGAAATCATTCTGGAATCTTCTTCGCAGGCACTTTTCCAGCCTGTCTCTGCCGACTTTGCCTTTGCAAACGGCAAATGGAAATTGTCAGCAGAATGGAAAGGCGGCTGGATTACCCGCAATGAACTGCTCATGGAGTTTTTCCTGATATTGCTGCTCGCAGGTCTGGCCGGCTTTTACACAAATGCTTATTACAAGCAGCGCGGCGATGAGATTGCCCTGCATCATGTCATCAATGACAGCGATGAGGCGCTTTCCGTTGTTGCGAAGGACAGCTCCGAGGTTTTCATGTGCAACAAGGCCTTCCGCAGGCTTTTGGGCATCTCCGGTGCGTTTCGTTCCGGTCTCAGTTATCAGGAGTTTTTCAAACATCCAGTCATCAGCCTGCCTGAGCTGCTCGAAAATCGAAGTACCGTCATCACGAATCAGGCTGCGAACAATAAACTCGTCATCCGCGCTGCCAAAATCGACTGGAACGGCACGCCGGCAGCGCTGCTTCGCGGCAGGGAATACGACCTCGAATTTTTTGACAGCCTGACGCTGCTGCCGAATCAATTTCATTTCCAAAAACTGGCAGATAAAGTCATCGAGAAGCTGCAGAAAAGCAGCAGACAGCCAATCTGCGTCTTCTACAATATTGTCGGCATGAAATTCTTCAATGCGGAAAATGGCTATGCAGCGGGTGATATGCTGCTGAAGGAAACGGCCAAAGTCCTGCAGGATGTTTACGATGATGCTTTGGTGGCCCGCTTCAGCAACGACAACTTCTGCCTGCTGACCCGCGCCGATGGCCTGCAGGAAAAGCTCAAGGCGGCCAACCGCAGGATTTCGATGCTCGGCAGAGCTGCGCGCATCGACGTCAAAGCCGGCATTTACGGCATTCGCAAAGACAGCAACAGGTCCATTGCCGAAATCACCGATGCAGCCAAGATGGCCGCCGACAGCATCCATGATGACGTCGACCGTCATATCCGCTATTATGACGACGAACTTCGCCAGCAGCTTCTCGACCAGCGTTTTATCCGCGAGCACCTCGACAAGGCCCTGCAGGAAAAGGAATTCGAGGTCTACTATCAGCCGGTCATCCGCGCTCTGACGGGCGAGCTTGCAGGCTACGAGGCCCTCGTCCGCTGGCACAGCAAAGAACTTGGCTTTTTGCCGCCGTTCCGCTTCATCCCGATCCTCGAGCAGAGCCACCAGATCACGGCTGTCGATACCTACGTCATCCGCGAAATCTGCCGGCAGTATCGGGAAGATGTCGATGCCGGCCGTCCCGTCGTGCCAATCTCCTTCAATCTGTCGCGCATCGACATCATGCAGGCCGATATGTGCGAAATCATCACCGAAGCGGCAGCCAATTACCAGGTGCCGCATGCGATGCTGCACATTGAAATCACTGAGAGCATCCTGACCGGCAACGAAGAAAAGATGCATAAGGAAATCAAGCGGTTCCACGACGCCGGCTTCCAGGTCTGGATGGACGATTTTGGCAGCGGCTATTCCAATTTGAATTCGCTCAAGGACTTTGACTTCGATGTCATCAAGCTCGATATGAAGTTCCTTTCGTCCATGTCTGAAAAAGCCAAGAGCATCCTGTATTCCACCGTGGCCATGGCCAAACAGATCGGCATCGAGACACTGGCCGAAGGCTGCGAGACGCAGGAACATTACGATTTCCTGCGGGCGATTGGCTGCGAGAAAATACAGGGCTGGTATTTCGGCAAGCCCCTGCCGCTTGCTGAAGCCAGAAAAAATCTTGCCGCTAAAGAGATTACGACGGAATGCAGCGAAGATGCCGCATTTTACCATGCTGCAGGCCAACTGCTCTATCCTCTGAAAGACCCGTTTGCCATTCTGGAAGAAAAGAAAGGCCAGTGCCGTTTCCTCTATTGGAACAAGGCTTATGAGCAGCTGACCTTCGCTACGACGCAGCTGTCCATGGCTGCTCTGGAACAGCTCTTGAGCAGAACGGACTCCCCGCAAAGAAAATTTTTAGAGCGTCAGCTGCAAAAATTATCTGTCGGCGAAAGTCAAAAATTCGCCTATCCGTACAAGGGAAATTTCATCATCCTGACAACAAAGTTGCTCAATCGGCAGGAAAAACACCTTCTCCTGTGGCTGTCACAGGAAAACAGCCGTGCCGATATCTGACCGCCGCACATCTTGTCATATGAAATAGAAAGGCCGTGAAAAAGTCCAGCGCTGGACTTTTTCACGGCCTTTTGACTTTTCTTGGTCGGTTCTATGACGGAGCTTTGTCAGTCAAAGTCTTCCATAAAACTGTGTTCCTCGCCGTGCAACTTGTACTGCAGCACGGTGTCGAGGTTGACATTTTCCATGGCGTGGAAGATGTTGCCGGGAACCTGCGGGTTCGTCTCGGCGAGCTTCGCGATGAGTTTTTTGACTTCAAGGCGCTTCGAGTCGGTCGTACCGTCCGTGTGGCAGGTCGAGCAGGTCTCGGTGAATTTGCAGGCACACTGGATGAAGTAGAGGCCATTGTCATCGCGCCAGCTCTTGATGTCTGCTTCGCGGATGCGGTAGAGCGGACGGATGAGCTCCATGCCGGGGCAGCTCGTGCTCTTGACGCGCGGCATCATCGTGCGGATGGCGCCCGAATAGAGCATGCTCATGAGGTTTGTCTCGATGACATCGTCAAAATGATGGCCGAGGGCAATCTTATTGCAGCCGAGCTCCCTTGCCTTGCGGTAAAGGTAGCCGCGGCGCATTTTCGCGCAGAGATAACACGGCGATTCCTCGACATGGAAGACCGACTCAAAGATATCCGTTGAGAAGAACGTCAGGGGAACCTGCAGCAGCTTGGCGTTTTCCTCGATGATGTGTCGGTTCATCTCGTTATAGCCCGGGTCCATGCAGAGAAAGACGAGTTCAAACGGGATTTTGTTGTGACGCTTGAGCTCCTGAAAGAGCTTGGCCATGAGCATCGAGTCCTTGCCCCCCGAGATGCAGACGGCGATCTTGTCGCCTTCTTCGACGAGCTTGTAGTCGCAGATGGTCTCGACGAACTTGCCCGAAATCTTGCGCTTGTACTTCTTGCGCAGGGAATTTTCGATGTGCTTCAGGCGCTTGTCGTCGACAGCCGCTGCAGCTGTTTCCTTTTCGAGCTTCTTCTGCAGCCAAAGGGCATAGCCTCCCTGCAGCGAGACGGCCGTATAACCCTGCTCGCGCAGATTATTCGCTAAACCGAGGCTGATTTTGCCCCACATGCAGACGCAGACGATGAGCTTGTCCTCAGGCAGGTCATAGCCCCCCTGCTGCAGCTCTAAAGGATTCAGATTCGCGGCCCCCGACACCGAGCCGCGCTCAAACGCCGCCTCGTCGCGGATATCGACAAGATACAGCTCCTGCGAGTCAATGGCCGCGAGCTCATCGACCGTGATTTCACTTTTATCTTCCCAAGCTTTCAAAAAAGCAGTCATTTATTCTTGTACTTCCTTTGCGTAAATTTGCTGGTTTCTATTTTACCATGGATTACCGGATTATCCTAGCAGGGAAAGCTTGCTCAGGAAAACAGGCCTGCTGCACAGTTGACGAATTTCCGCAGGGAAGAGGTCTTGTCCTGATAAGTCTGCGCATCGGCGTAAATCCCGAGTGCCGCTGAAGGGGATTCCTGCCAAGTCAGGAACTTCAGCTTTTTATCGGGTATCAGCATATATTCCGGCAGCAGGCAGTATCCCAAGCCCGCCAGAACGAGCGCATAGGCCTCGGAACTGTTTGTCACGAGGATATTCTGCAGCGTGTCATTGACGGGGATGAGCTTGTGACCTCTGGAAAAGGCGTTTTTCAGGAGGTACGGGGGAATGTTGATGATTTGGCGGTATGGCAAAAGCTCCTCCGAAGATACTGTTTTGCGGCGCTTCCTGCTGCAGGCTTCGGCCAGCGGATGGTCTTTCCGCAGGACGCAGACGAACTGTTCTCTGCGAAGCGGCGTGAACACAATCTTTTCATTTTTAAACTTCGCGTCCCTGATGCCAAAGACCAGATCCAGTTCGCCGGAGACGAGCCGCTGCAGATTGGCGTCCGTCTGGTCAAGCGTAAACGCCGGATACAAATTCTGCGCATCCGGCAAAATGAGCGCCAGCACTTTGCGAAGAAAAACGAGCGCATGTGGGTCGTTGTAGCCAATCTTCAGGGTCTGCGGCGCATTTTGATGAAAAGCAGCGATCCATTCGCGGGAACGATAGTATATGCCCAGCATCTGCTGGGCTTCCGGCAGAAACTCCGCGCCGACCTGCGTCAGCGAGACCGAACGCGTCGTACGATGGAAAAGTCTTGCGCCAAGCTCCTGCTCCAAAGACTGAATCTGCCTCGATACCCCCGGCTGCGTCATGTTCAGCTCTTCTGCCGTGCGGACGTAGTTCAACGTACTGGCCAGCGTGGTAAAACATTCCAGCTGCGTCATATTCATAGGAAAACACCTCTCTGCATCCTGCCTTATTTATACACTTTGCTCATTAATTATAGCATATAATCATTTCTCTTTCCCATGTTCCTATGGTACTATGCTCTTGTAAGCAAAAGCACAACAACTACCAAGCCGAGAAAAGCTTACGATGGCAGGGCATGACCTGCAGAAAGGAAGGCATATCATGTTAGCAAATCTTTTTGGATGGACGAAAATGGAAGAAGTTACTGAGGCACAGGGTGCATGTGGAACGGCATGCGGCGCCGGCAAGAAAGAAGAACCGTCGAGCGCATGCGGTGCTGCCAAGCCGGAAGAACCGTCGAGTGCATGCGGTGCTGCCAAGCCGGAAGAACCGTCGAGCGCATGCGGTGCTGCCAAGCCGGAAGAGCCGTCAAGTGCATGCGGCGCTGCCAAATAAGCCGCTAAAAGAATTGTAATCAGCAGATGCCAGTAAAAACCGGAAATGGAGGAACAGGATCATGGCAAAGTATTTCGCTTTCCAGTGGCATATCACGGAAGAATGTGATCAGAGATGCAAGCATTGCTACATTTTTGCAGAAAATGCCTGCAAAACGCTCAAAAGCATGAAATGGGAGGATATGCAAAAGGTGGTGGCGAATGCGGAAGATTTTTGCCGGACATTCGGAAGACTCCCGTATTTCTACATCACCGGCGGTGACCCGATTCTCCATCCGGATTTTTGGCAGCTGATGGAACTCCTGAAGAGCAAACATATTCCCTTCACGATTCTTGGCAATCCGTTTCACCTGACCAAAGAGAATCTGAAACGCCTGAAGGAATGCGGCTGTGATAAATACCAGCTTTCTATCGATGGCATGGAAAAGACACATGACTGGTTCCGAAAACCGGGTTCTTTCCGGGAAACGCTTGAGAAAATTCCGATGATCAATGAAGCGGGCATTACCTCCGTCGTGATGACGACGGTCTCTTCTGTCAACATGAAAGAAGTACCGGCTATCATTGATGAAGTTGTCAAATACAAGACTGCGGTATACGCATTCGCAAGATACGTGCCGACCGCTCCGGATCCCGCCAAAGTGCCTGCCCTTTACGCAGAAGCAGAACGGGCAGAACACGGCAAAAAGATGACGGGCATCACGCCGGCAGAATACCGTAAATTCCTCGGCATTGTCGATCAGAAGTACAAACAGTACGAAAAAGATCCGTCCTGTGAGACCTATTTCAATCGCAAGGACCATCTTTGGACTCTTTACCGTTATGAGCAAGGCGAGTTCAAACTTCCGGACTGGGCAAAAAAAGGCATGATTTACGGTGGCTGCAATTGCGGCAACTGCCATTTGACGATTCTGCCGACTGGTGAAGTATATGCCTGCCGGCGTGTCGCAGAAAGCGGCCTTGGCAATGCCCTGAAAGACAGACTCGCAGACCTCTGGCTTCATCAGGCAGAGCAGTATCGCGATTACCAGAAATTCAGTAAGTGCTCAAGATGCAAGCTTCTGGCATGGTGCCGCGGCTGCCCTGCCGTAGCCAAAGGAACTTACGGCAGCTTCTATGCGGAAGACCCGCAGTGCTGGACCGATGTTGATGGTGTGATGAAGGTGGAGGGATGAAACGATGGAATTAATGGAAGCAATGAAGGGAAGACGCTCTGTCCGCAGATTTCAAGACAAATTGGTACCAAAAGAAATGATCCGGAAAATCCTGAAGGCCATTGACTACAGTCCCAATGCCGGCAACCGCAATTCCATCCGGGCTGTCGTTCTGACCGACCGCATGGAAATTGACTACATCGGCAAGGCACATACCACCGTGATCGAAAACTTCAACAAAGGCATTGTCACCTTGCCGACGGAAAAAGCG
Organism: Mitsuokella apri; assembly: GCF_051886055.1. Lineage (NCBI taxonomy): Bacteria > Bacillati > Bacillota > Negativicutes > Selenomonadales > Selenomonadaceae > Mitsuokella > Mitsuokella apri. The sequence continues at coordinate 67,046 of NZ_JBJEXT010000039.1, forward strand.
ATCGAAGCATCCCGCAGCGCCTTTCACAACGCGCCGATGGTCGTGGCCCTGTTTGGCCCGAAAAACTTCTATTTTTCCCCAGCCGATGCCTACATCATCGCCCAGAATATCGTGCTGGCAGCCTATGAACAGGGCGTATCCACCTGCATCGTCGGCGAGGTCCTGAATTCCATGGGCACCGCCAAGGGACAGGAACTGCAGGCAAAATTTGGCATCCCCCAGAATTTTGCCCCGCAGGTCTACATTACGATGGGTTACTGCGCAGGCGATTATCCAAAGGCGCCAAAACGCCATTATGCAGAAGTACTTTACCGTTGATGTCGATAAGGAGGGTCAGCTGATGTTTGGACCGCAGGGCACGGATTTCATGGCCCTTTCAAAGCAGCGCCACACCGTGCGAAAATATTCCCAGAAGCCGGTGGAGCAGGAAAAAGTCAAAAAAATCTTGGAGGCCGGGCGCTGGGCCCCGACGGCCGTCAATGCACAGCCGCAGAGAATCCTGGTGCTTAACACACCGGAAGAGCTGCAGAAAGTCAAGGATTTCTGTACATTTGGCTGGAAGAAGAAATATGTGGATTTGGCTGAGGAAAGCGATACAGTGGACCATAAGCATATCGTCATCTATTATGGAGCACCTCTTGTGCTAATGGTCTGTTACGACAAAAAGGCCTGCTGGAAACACCCCGAAAGCGGGACAGAGAGCGGCCAGACCGATGCCGTCATCGTAGCGACCCACATAATGCTCGAAGCTGTGAGCTTGGGCCTCGGAACCGCTTGGATCAGCTATTTCGACGAGCAGAAAGCAAGGAAAAGCCTGCATCTGCCTGATGACTGGCAGCCCGTCTGCATGCTCTACATCGGCTATCCGGCAGATGATTACCAACCAAATCAAAAGCTGTCTACACGCCGCAAACCGCTAACGGAAACCTGTTTCTTCGATAAGGTCGGCTGAAGACAGCGAAAATGAATATCGGCAGATAGGCGCAAACGGCCCTGAAAAAGTCCAGTACTGGACTTTTTCAGGGCCGTTGCTTATCGGTCAAAAGTAAAATAAACCTCTTTATCGTGTATCAACCGGCAGTTTGCCTCGTCCGTAAAGCTAAGCCTATTAGCTGGTCGGTCTTATCTGCCAAAAACAGCGGTATGTTCAGCAGATTATCATCCAGTCGCAAATTATTCATAGAAAAGCGAACGCGCAGTTTTGTCTCGTCCGGATAAGTATCTGCATACTTTTGCAGACTGCGGCTCTTGATATTGGTGTCTGCTTTGACCTCAATTGGGATGATATCGTTTTGTCGCTGAATAACGAAATCGACTTCATAAGGCGGATTAATACGAGACCAGTAACGCGGACAAAGTTCAAATTGTGGTATCAACGATTGCAGCACAAAATTCTCTGTCAACGCGCCTTTGAATTCTGTAAACAGACGACTGCCTTCGCGAAAAGCGGACGGATCGAGATGTGACAGCCGCCGCAGTACGCCAACATCCATGAGATAAATCTTAAAAGCGCCCAAATCATCATACGCCGATAAAGGCAAGCCAGGGGCCTTGATGCGGAATATTTTATAGACCAGTGCTGCGTTGACCAGCCATTGCAAAGCATCTTCGTATTCGCGCGCCCGTGCCCCAGGTTTGACGACATTATACAAAAACTTTTTGTTCTCGCGTGCAAGTTGTGACGGCAGAGATTGCCAGATCAGGGAAATCTTCGGATATTCCCGTGGTTCCGGATGTTTGGCAAAATCGCGTTCGTAAGCAGTCAGAATATTGAACAGCGTCATCTGTACCTGCTCCGTATCTCCGGTTTCTATCCAGCGCTTCACGACTTCCGGCATACCTCCCGTGACATAATACATTTTCAGCTTTTCTGCCAGCGGATTAAAAAAAGGTGCCGGGATTGGTTCGATCGAATCCAGATGCTGCAAATAACGGACCAAGTTCTCGCTTCCGGTTGCCATAAGAAATTCTAGAAAGTTCATCGGATAAACAGAGAGAAAATCTACCTGCCCTACCGGAAAAGAGGACGGCTTCGCTAAAGTAATGCCCAATAAGGACCCTGCACAGGCAATGTGGTATTCTGGCGTATTTTCATGAAAATACTTGAGAGAATTGAGCACTTCCGGTGAATCCTGGATCTCATCGAAGACAATTAAGGTCGTTTTCGGATTAATCGGTTGGCCGATGGCCATGGACAGGTTCGGCAGCAGACGACGTACATCTTTGGTGCTAGTGAAAAAGTCACGGTATTCCGGATTTTCGTCAAAGTTGAAATAGGCCATATTCTCATAATAACGATGGCCAAACTCCTTCAAAAGCCACGTCTTGCCAGACTGACGCACCCCTTTGAGAATCAGCGGCTTGCGGTAGGGCGATTCTTTCCACGCCACCAGGTCTTCCATAACGAATCGTTCCATACAAATCACTTCCTGAAATCAATAATAATGTGATAGGTTACACATTATTATATATAATTATGTGATTTTTTGCCAGTTTTTATTAAATGCCGTGTATTTTGCGGTCAATTATAAAATGCCCTAAGAATCTATGTAAGATAGGGGAGGCAGATGATATAGCTGCCAACTTTGACTAGCTTTGCAAAAATCCGTGGGGATTTCCGACTGATAGTGCTAGGGATTTTACGGTGAAGCATGATGCCCGTAAAACTAGACAGGACAAAGGAATCCCAGATGTATCGACTACCCTTTTTGACTAAACAGCTAGCAATTTTGGCTAACATGACTGCAGATTTTGGCTAACGATCCTGTTCCATTAAAAAGTAATAGAAAGCTAGTGATCATAAGGATTTTAGGCTTTTTTGCACTATTAATCCCCACCTATTTTTGCTTGTAACATCAGTTCATGCAACGTGAACAGCTAGCAATTTTGGCTAACATAACTACAGATTTTGACTAACTGTCCCGTTCCATCTAAAAATGCTAGAAAGCTAGTGATTATGCGGGCTCTAAGCTTTTTTATACCATTAATCCCCACCTATTTTTGCTCGTAATATTGGTTCATGCAACGTAAACAGCTAGCAATTTTGGCTGGATTAGTGACATCTTGCTAGGGATTTTACGGTCATAGCGGGGCGGCGGGGTGTCCCCGCGAGGCTTTAGGATGGCGTAAGCCAAAAAGTCATGAAATCTGGAAAGAGGGCGCAGCCCTCGCGCGCACACGCGCACGTGACTATTCTATACTTTTTAAATTATTCTATACTATTCTATACTATTGTTGGCTGCGGCGAACAGCGTTCTATCCATTATGTGACAAGGGTTTCGAGACTTTTTTGGGAACATATAATCCCCACCTATTTTTGCTTTATTCCCCACTTATTTTTGCAAAGTACCCACCTATTTTTGCTTTATTTCCCACTTATTTTTGCTTAAATCCCCACCTATTTTTGTAAAGCACCCACCTGACTTTTAGCCATTGTGGGGAATAAAGATGGCAAATTTGCCCTTAATCCCCACCTATTTTTGCTTTATTCCCCACTTTTCTATTGTACCAGGTGGGGATTAAATGATATACTGATAGTATCAAGAAAGAGGGGCAGGGGAGCGATATGAACATCTTAGACAGGAAGGTTTATCAGGCAAATCCGCTCATAGAAGCACGCAAGCATATGAACCTATCAGAATTGCGGCTGTTTGTCCTGGGACTGCAGGGCATCCGGCCGCACATCAAAGATGCGATTCCTCATGATCTGGACTTCAAGGAAACATGGATCACGCCATCGGAGCTGGCGGAGCTGTTCGGGGGAAATACGGCATCCATCACCAATCTGAAAAGGCATATAGACAATGCCTTTCGGGGATACATCGAGATAGACGATGAGGAAGGCTTCACTCTGTACCACATTTATCGCAAGATGCGGTATCAGAAAGACAAGGGGCTGCTGATTCAATTCGATGATGAAATTAAACCATATCTGTTGGAGCTGATGGGGAAGCGGTATACCAGTTACGAGATCAAGACGGTATTCCCCTTGTCGTCGGAGTATGCATGGCGGCTCATGGAACTGATGCTGGAGATGCAGGGATATCTGGAAAAAGGGAAAAAGCAGATATACCGCAAGCTATCGCTGCAGGAAGTCCGTTTTAAGCTTGATGTTCCGGATGACAAGTATGTTGGCAGGATTGACCATTTCCAGCTAAAGGTCTTAAATAAGCCTATCTCGGAAATTAACGAGAAAACCATCTACCATGTCTGGTATGAGCCGTATCGGGAGGGAAGGAAAATTGCCGGCTTTACCTTCTGGATGGAGTACAAAGCGGGGTATGGTCCGCTTCCTGAAGCGAAGGAAACCATCGATGTGGAGCCCATCTCGCCGGATCCGGCAGCACTGCCAGCAGCCAGGAGGTCGCCGAAAGATGCAAAGGCCATTCTCAAAGACCAAATGATGAACGGCGAGGGCTTTACTCTGATACAATTCAATTCTGTTGTAAAAAAATGGGGCGTCGAGGTGGTTGCCAAGAACTTTGCGCTTGGCGTCACGGAGGCCGATGCCAAACATCTGACGGGACGCAGCAGGAAGAAGTACATCAAGGCTTTTGTCGAGAACGACTATGCCAGCGAACGCGAGACGATGGAAGAAATCAAGGACCATGAAGCGGCGCTTGCTGTCGAGAAGAAGCAAAAGCAGGATGAGATGTCAGAGGCATTCGCGGCGCAGGGCATCACTTCGTCGGGCAAGCCGGCGCAGCCAAAGAAGCCGCGAAAACTGACCGAAGAAGACCTTGACAATCTGCTTTCCATCGTCGCTTACTCGCTCACACATGGCGGGATCATCAAGCCCATCGTCAAGACGATTCAGGCCTATGGCTTTAGGGATGAAAAGGAGTTTATCAAGAAATACGCTGAGCGGCTGAAGAAGTATTAAGCTATGTGAATATCGACCAGAATAACAACAACGGCCTTGAAAAAGTCCAGTACTAGACTTTTTCAAGGCCGTTCATTTTTGTCTGATATAAATCTGATTTTACTTCGTCAGTAAGAGTTTGCAGACGGAGCAGCCCATGAGCTTCAAAGAATAGCCAAGGGCGCGTTCGTCAAAGTCAAAATGCGAGTCGTGGTGACCGGCGGCGAGGTCGGCACCGACCATCATGTAGGCAGCCTGACCGCCGTGCGACTGGACGCGCTCCATGAAGTAGGAGAAGTCCTCGCTGGCACCGAAGGGGCATTCGCCGACGACTTTGTCGAAAATGCCGAGGCTGTTGGCTTCTTTTTCGAGGAAGGCTGCGAGTTCCGGCGAGTTGCTGCCGCCAGCAGCGCCGCCGACTTTTTCGATGTCGACTTTGACGTCGTACATCATGGCTGCGGCCTTGATGATGCGTTCAGCCTCTGTTTCCATGAAATGGTTGATTTCGCTCGTCGCACCGCGCGTTTCCATGCAGAGCAGGGCCTTGTCGCCAATGACATTGCGGCCGCTGCCGGCATCGAGTCGGCCGACATTGATGCGCGAAGCACCGGCCGAATGGCGTGAAATGGCATGGAGGTTCAGGGCTGCGCAGGCCGAAGCGAGCAGGGCGTTTTTGCCCTGCTCCGGTGCGGCACCGGCATGGGCCGGCACGCCCTTGAAGCGCGCATCGTATTTGCTCGTCGCGAGGAAGCCCGTGACATTGCAGGCAACCGTGCCAGTTTTTCTCATCTTAAAGCCAAAATGCGCACCGAGCATGTAGTCGACATCGTCGACAATGCCGCTTTCGACCATGGCATGTGCACCGCGCACGCCTTCTTCTGCCGGCTGGAAGCAAAGCTTAATCGTGCCGCGCAGCTGGTCTTTAAGACTGGCCAGGAGCTTGGCAAGGGCCAGTCCGACCGTCGTATGGCCGTCATGGCCGCAGGCATGCATTGCACCTGTGTGGCACGAAGCAAAGCCCTCTTTGTTTGCGCGGTGCTCCGGCTCTGCCGTCTCCGTCACATCGTTGGAATCCATATCAAAGCGGACACCGACGACAGGACCGTCATCTGAGAAATGCATGATGCCGAGCACGCCCGTACGGCCGCCGGTCATTTTTTCAACCCAGGCTGGGTCAGCGCCTTCTGCAATCGCGCGTTTCTGTTCCTTTGCAAGCTTTTCCGCTGAAGGAACGCCCATCATAGCTTCCTGCTTGATGGTATCGGCGCCTGTCTTAACTTCATAGCCAAGGTCCGACAGCGTTTTGGCCACTTTCGCAGCCGTGCGGAACTCCGTCCAACCCGGTTCCGGATGTTCATGAAGGTCACGGCGGCATTTGACCATCGCAGCCTGCTCTTCATCGGCAAATTTCAGGATTGTTTCTTTTAAGTCCATCAAAAATCACCTTCCAAAATCAATTATATCACGGCAAGAAAAAAAGGTGCTGACGAGCAGCACCCATAAATCAAATCAGAACAGCAGGATCAGCATGCCGACCGTCAGAGCGCAGAGCATCGGAATCGCATTGCGCTTCGTGATTTCCATCGGGTTGATGCCGGCGATGCCAGCACAGATAATCGTTGCACCGGCAATCGGCGACATCGTACGGCCCAGCGTACCGCCGAGCGTCGCCATACTGCCCATCTGGACCTGCGTCATGCCAAAGTCCGGAGCATACGGCGTGATAGCTTCATTGAAGGCGAACGTCGCTGCATCGCCGGAACCCGTGAGCAGGCCGAGCAGGAACGGACCGAAAGCTGCGCAAATCTTGACGATGGCCGGATTGTTGAGCATGGCGTCGATAAACCATTTGACAAGGCCGATGGACGTAAGACCTGCAACGAAGACGCCGGCAGAAATGATGATGCCGATAATCTTGCCATAGGCTTTGCCCATGCCGTCGAAGAAAGCATCACTGAGATCCTTTGGCTTCGTGCGCGTGACGACAAGTGTTAGGATTGCACCAATAATCATGGCCTGCGGAACACCCATTTTGAAAATCGGCACGAGTTTCGTCGAACCGAGCAGCAGGATGACGATAGGAACGACCGGCATCAAAGCGTAGAGATAATTGACTTTGAAGTTTTTGTCAATCTGGAGGTGTTCAGGAACATGGCCTTTATCTTCCTTAAGGACATGTGCGATGACCGTGATGCAGATGGTGGCAACAATCAGGGAAGCAATATTGGCCTTATAATGGAAGGCAATGACATCCATGACATCGACACCGGCAATTTTGGCGACAAATGGGTTGTGCGCGAGGCCTGGGTTCAGCATACTGCCGTATGTACCGCATTTTACAGCGGCAGCGGCCAGAGCAGGACCGACGCCAGCAGCCATGAGCAGCGGAATGAAGATAGCACCAGCCGCAGCGGCCGTGCCAGCAGCACTCGGCAGGGCAATGTTGACGAGATACGTGCAGATGACAACGCCCGGAATCAGGAAGAAGCGTACACGCGAAATGACGGACGCCATGGCGTTAATCAGGTGCTTATCACAGCCCGTGAAACGCACGGCCATTGCAAAACCCATAACCGAGCAGACTGCCTGAATCAGGCCGCTGTTGGTCATGCTCTTAGCAAAGGCGTCAAGTGCTGCCATTGGCACGCCGCCAATCGCAGCCATGAGGATACCAGAACCAATCAGCGTGATGCGCGCATCGGCTCCCTTGACAAGTGCGACGACTACGGCACAGACGATGACTGTACCCGCAATCAGCATGAGAGTTACCATGTAGTAACTACCACCTTTCCTTTTCGCTATAGAATTATAATTGCAATGCATGATAGCATTCTGTTTCATTATAAATTTCATAGTTACGCGTGTCAATATATTGAAAGTGTTTCTCGTTAAGTATACAATAAAAGAAAAATGATCAGAATATGCAGATTGGGGGCAATATCACTATGATTTCCCAAAAACGACTTGAAGAACAGTTTGCCACGTTAAAACATATCACGGCCGCGGGCAGGGGCATTAACCGGCTGGCTTTTTCGGATGCGGACTGGCAGGGGCGCGATTATTTGATGCAGCTCATGCGGGATGCGGGGCTGACGCTGCGCGTGGATGCGTTTGGCAATGTCATTGGGCATTATGCGGGCAGGGATGAGTCGCTGCCCGCTGTCATGTGCGGCTCGCACGGGGACAGTGTGCCGGAAGGCGGCAATTACGACGGCATTTTCGGCATTTTGTCGGCCATCGAGACCGTCCGCAGCATGCATGAGGAAGGTTTTGTTCCCGACCATCCCATCGAAGTCGTGCTCTTTATGTGCGAGGAATCGAGCCGCTTTGGTGCGGCGACGCTCGGCAGCCGTGCCATGCGCGGCGAGCTCTCGCAGGAAGACCTCGACCGTCTGCAGGACAAGCAGGGCCACAGTCTGCGCGAAGTTTTGAAAGCGCGCGGACTCGACCCCGACCATATCGAGCGTGCCATCTACAAGAAGCCGCTCAAAGCTTTCCTTGAAACGCATATCGAACAGGGCAAAGTCCTGGAGCATCGGCAGGTGCAGATTGGCGCCGTGACGGGCATCGCCGCACCGACGCGCTTCCGCGTTTATCTGCATGGCAGTGCCGACCACAGCGGGGCCACGCCGATGAATCTGCGCCATGACGGCCTCTGCGCAGCGGCTAAAATCATCACGAAGCTTGAGGAACTCGCTGCCAGCGAGACGAGTGCGCCTGTTGTCGGCACGGTCGGCATCTGCGACGTGACGCCGGATGTCATGAACGTCATTCCGGGCGAGGTTGACCTTGGCATTGACATCCGCAGCATCTCGGCCGCGGCAAAGAAAAAAGTCGCCGATGAGCTCAAAGCTTACATCAAACAGGTGACAGACGAACGCGATATCCCCTGCGACATCAAGCCCGTCAGTGACGAAAAACCTGCAGTCATGAACAGACATATCGTCAAGCTCGTCTCGGATACAGCTGCAAAACTCGGCTTCACGCATATTGAAATGCCGAGCGGCGCCGGCCACGACAGCATGCATTGGGCTGAATACGCCCCAACCGGCATGATTTTCATCCCGTGTCGCGACGGCATCAGCCACAATCCGGCCGAATATGCCTCGCCCGAAGACATCGCTGCCGGTGCCAGCGTCTTCAGCGAAGTTATCCGCACACTTGCCTAGAAAGATTTTTCTTTGTAACGGTACCTCAAGAAAAAAGGGGCTGTGCCTTCGTGAGGAAATCACGTACACACAGTCCCTTTTGTGGTATTATAAACAGCATCCCTAAGAAAAATTCGAGGGATGCTGCGAGATAAAGAGGAAATGTTGATACATTTGCAGAAGAATAATGACTAGTTGCTCCATACAACAATGAAGCAACACAAACAGATGGAAGAAGGTATAATGATGAGTGATCTGTCCGAAAAAGATTTAAAAGCTTTAAACGATAAAAATGCAAAAATCGAGGCCATCCTCAATAAAAAGGCCGATGAGCTTGCCAGCGATGATGAGATTGACTCCATGATGAACAAAGTCGCCGATAAGATTGTCGCGAAAGTCGACCTTGGCGACATGGTCCGCCAGATTGTCGGTGTGGCAGCAGATGAAGAAGAACAGCATCAAAAAGAAGTCACGAAAGAGGGCAATCCGGCCAAGCCGACCGGCACGGCCGGCGAGGAAATGCTCGCGCGCATGAATGAGAGCCATGCGGCCCTGACGATGTGGGGCCTTTCGCACTTTGACTGGCGCGGCGACGAAAACGTCCTCGACATCGGCTGCGGCGGCGGCGCCAACCTCAAGCACATGAGTGCGCGCATCAAAACGGGCCATCTGACAGGAGTGGATTATTCCAAAGTATCCGTGCAGGAATCGCGCAAGCTCAATGCCGACGACATCGAAGACGGCAAAATGGACATCCTCGAGGGCTCTGTCGAGAAGCTCCCCTTTGAGGACGACAGCTTTGACAAAATCACGACGGTCGAGAGCTTCTACTTCTGGCCAGACCCGCCGGAAAATCTCAAGGAAGTTTACCGCGTGCTTAAACCAGGCGGAACATTCCTGCTCATCGCCGAGATTTACGGCCGTCCGGACCTCAGTGATGCTGTACAGGAAAATATCATCCGCTACCACCTTTACAACCCGACTCCTGAAGTATTCGGCCGCATTTTCCGCGAGGCCGGCTTTACGAACGTCGAGATCCATATCGAATCGACCGAAGGCTGGATCTGTGTCGAAGGTAAAAAGGAATAAACGGACAGCATAATAGCCTAGGCGGCTCTGACAGCTGCAGGCTTTAGCGACTTCATCAAAAAACAGGCATGCCATGAAATTTTCTTCATGAGATGCCTGTTTTTGTATTGTTCCCCGACTATACTGCTTTTCAGTCCATCGTGGTCTGCCAGTCGGGCGTGTGATAGGCGGCAAAACAGCGTTTGATTTGTTCGGGACTGTTTTTCTCGAGCGCAAGGTTTTGCGGGAGCTCCCCTTCCGCAAAATACTTCGCTTCGGTCGTCTCGATATTGGGCTCAAAAGAGCCGCCAAGGACCCTGCAGAGCGAGAAAATCTTGATGACGCCATAGGGATGATTGCGTTTATTGTGCTTACGCCAGTCGTCAATGGCAATGACGCGGGTGATGGCGACGTCGAGGCCCGCTTCTTCCTTGACCTCTTTTATGGTGTTGTCCGCGACCGACTGGTCAACGTCGCACCAGCCGCCGGGCAGCGACCACTTGCCCGTGCCTTCATGGACGAGCAGGATTTTGCCATCCTGAAAGACAGCGGCGCGTGTATCGATCTTCGGCGTCTGATAGCCTGTCTCATTGCAGAAAAGGTCCTTGACCTTAGCAAGCAGCAGATCGGCCTCAGCCGCCATCATCTCTGCCGCGATGTCGCGCAGCTCCTGATAGCGCTCAAGCTCAAAACGGTCATGGCTGTAATACAGCCCCGCCTGCGCAATACTCTGGATTTTCGCAATCCAGTCAAGCCACTGCTGTTTAGAAGATATATTTTGCTCTGTCATGGTGATAGACCTCTTTTTCTGTTTGCTATGTGCATTCTCGCCTTGCTGTATGCACGTTACGTCATTTTGCTCCGCCTTGCCACAATTTTATCAAGGATTCTTTTCGTTGAGCTCTTCGACAAGACTCGTCGGCAAAATGATGCTCGTCATGCCGTAAACAAAGGCCGCCAGCTGATACGGCTGATAAATCAGGCCAATCTGACCGTGACCGGCCAGGAAGAAATTGCCGCTTAAAGGCGTATCGGCATATTCGCTGAAAAGATCGTACTTTGGAATGAGCTTGCCGCTGATGCTGAAGACAGGCAGATTATAAATGCGGTCGGCATCATCCGAGCTGATCTTCACGAAATCGCGGATCGAAACGCGTTCGCCGTTTTCCTTGTCGTACGTCACGCCCCGATAGTGCGGCATGCCGTGAGCAGCGCCATGATTGTACGTCCAGACACAGAGAATCAGCGAGACATAGCGCTGACCTTCGTACTTGCACTGATATGACGTGCTTATTTGGTCATAATGATAGCCCAAGCCGTACCTCATATCGTCGAGCTGGCTGCGGATATCCGCATTGATCTTCACTTCGATGGCAGCATCATCCTTCAGATGCACATACGGATACTTCATGTCCGCATTTCCTGCCGTCATAGTCTCAACGCTGGCTTCCGCCGACGGCACGGCGGCCGGCAGCGACGACATCCCCATCATCATCGCAGTCAATGCTGCGGCCAGAAAAAATTTCTTCTTTCGCAAGAAACTCCCCTCCCCACAATTAAGGATACTTTCATTTCTTAACGAAAGAATTCGCCAAAGAGCGGCATCTTCCTGCCAACTGACTATACTTGACGTGCATTTTCGGTTGGAGTTTTTGTGAACTGCCTGCTCAGTTTCAAGTTTTTGCGTACCAAGAGAAGAAATTTTCTGTATTCTTATCGCATCCATATGACTTCTTCCTCGAAAAAAGACCGTTTTCAGCAAGAAAATCAGCATTTTCCCTGCTGAATCGGCGTCAATTGGCCGGTTCAGTTCGCAAAAACTCCAAACTGAGTTCGTCAAAGCTCCAAGCCGTACGCAGAAACTCCAAACTGACGATAGAGAAAGGTGTCGCAATCGGTTGTAGACCAACCGGATAAAGCCCCCCCCCAATTTCTGTGGATAACTCTGTTGATAATCTGTGCATAACATGTTGATAACTATCACTTCCTGTGCATATTTCAACCTTTTTAGACACCTTTTGACAACCAAACGCGACACCTTCCAAAATTTGACAACCGATCGCGACACCTTTTTCGCTTTGTATTTTGGCCCTTTTCAGAGCAAAAACCTAGACACAGCAAGGCTTTGCGGGTTTGCAATTTTTCATTTTGGGCTTCACGTTTTTCGGTCACAACCGGACGCGACACCTTTAAATGCAGCGTTTTTGGGCAAGAATCCAGTAATAGCAAGGCTTTGCGGGCATTTTGGTGCCACAACCTTTTTAGACACCTTTCAACCAAACGCGACACCTTTCCTTCACAACCGAACGCGACACTTTTTTAAAACATAGAGATCATGCGGGTTTGCGGCCACAACCGAACGCGACACTTTTCACCCTACTATACTATACTTAATACTATAAGTACTAGTACAGAGAAAAAAGAAAAGTGTCTAAAAAGGTTGTGAGCATCCCTTCTGTTTCATTTCTATCTCATGTATAATAAATAGCAACAACTACTGAGAGACGAAAGGAGAGACAGTCATGCCAAGCGAAGACAATATGACGTTATCGCATCGTTCTGTCTTTCTCATCCCCAGAGATACCGGACAGATGTCAATTGCCAAAGAGTTTGCTACAGCTAAGTACTCTTTGAGCAAGAATCAGCTTAAGGCGTGGTACCTCTTTATCGCTTCTATGGATGAACATCATGTACCAGAGCAGGGGACGATGTACTCCTTTGATGCTTTACGTTTTGCCGATAAGCTTAATATCGATTCACGCAAGGCCAGAGGTATGATCGTAGCAGAACTCTTCACAAAATTATCACAGAATTATATCGACCTTCGGTCAAGAGAAGACAGCAATGGCGAACAAGACATCTACCATGCTAATTTTATCTCAGAACTCTCCTATAATCGTCGGACCCATATCCTTAACGTCAGCATCCCTCCGAGATTAAATCAATATCTATTCAATCTTAAAGAGGGTACCTATATTACGATGGATATTGAAGATATACTGGCACTCGACACCATCGTCTCCATGCGTATCTTCATTTACCTGCGCAATCTTGACCGCATGGACATTCATGAAATCCCCATCGACCAGTTTCGTCAGGAGATTGACTTATATCCAGAATCCTCCTATAAAGAATTCAAGAGGAAGGTCATCAACTCTTCCATTGAAGAAATTCACCGCCATACCAGCTACAAAGATTTCTTCATCGAAGACGATGGCAGCCGCGGACGCAAGGCTACTACGATCGTCTTTGGCTTCAGCAAAGAGGCGAATGCCGATACCTATTTCCCGCAGCTCGCTCCTGCACTCGTCAAAACCCTGCAGGCTAAGTTCAGCAAACGCGTACTGGTCCTGTTCAGCATTGCCTGTGATAAAGGCTTTGATCCCAAGTATATTCGGGATAACTTCGATGGCATGTCCGATGATCGCATCGTCAGCAATTTTCATATGGTTTTTGATCGGATCCGCAATGACAGACAGGCTGGCAAAGAAAAAGACCCGGATACGTATGGCAGATATTTCATCACAGCTGTCAAGCAGGACTGGGCTGCAGCTGCGAATTGCCAAAACAAGGCTTTGGAACATGGCAATGCACGGATTCAGAACCGTGAACTTCAGGAACGCATGAAGAACATTCAGGAAGAAGAGGATGAACAGCATCGCATCGCCGCTTATCAGCAGCAGGCAAAAGATTATGTCAGCAATCTGACTTTGTCGGACCTCTTGACTTTCATCAAGAAAAACATATCCCAGCTTGAGTATCTGGCCGGACGCAAGGGCTTCAATAAGGAGCATGCTTGCTCGCGCAAAAAAACATACCGCGAATACAGGCTCTTAACGCAGGTGGTTTTAGGCAAGATGATGGCGGGAGAGATTAAGGCGGTCAGAAGTACATCTTTGTTTGAGTAAAGGAACTCTGAAAAAGTCCAGTACTGGACTTTTTCAGGGCAAGTGCAGAATATTTTCCGCACAGTCTTTTGTATATGGATAATATGCATAGTTCATTTTGCTGAAAATAGTCTATCTGTACATTGTCAGACCGGTTTTTAGAAATTATAATAAAATTGTTCTTGAGAACAGGACATTGCAATGGTGCAAGTAAGTCGTGCCGAGTGGCGCGGGACTTGCACCATTTTTATTTTACTCGGGAGGGAGCATTATGAGGAAGCACGTCAGTCTAACGACTTCGATTTTTATTATGATGATATTAGGCATGGCCGCGGGCTATGTGGCCAGCGACCTGATGGTCCAGTTAAAATTTGTCGGGGATATTTTCCTCAGACTCATTCAGATGTCGATTGTCCTGCTCGTCATGGGGTCTGTGGTTGAGGCCATTGCCTCGCTGGACCTGCATTCGCTCGGACGTCTTGGCACGAAGGCATTTTTCGGCTTCAGCATCACGACGGTGGCCGCGGCTACGATTGGCCTGATTCTCGCCAACATTCTGACGCCGGGCGCGGGCATCTCGTATGGACAGGACCTCACGACGAATGTCAAGGGTTCCGATGCGACGCTTGCTTCGATCATCACGAATTTCTTTCCTAAGAATATCGTGCAGTCTATCGCCGATGGCAACACGATTCAGGTCATCGTCTTTGCCCTGTTCCTCGGCGTGGCCATCAACATTGTCATGGAACGCACGCAGAGCAAGGAACTCCTGCATCTCGTGCGTGTGGGCAATGAATGCCTGCTGACGATTGTCCGCCTTGTCATGAAACTCGCTCCTGTCGGCATCTTCTCGCTGCTCGGCTGGGCGATCGGCAAGTACGGCTTTGCCGTCATTCTGCCGCTGTTTAAATTCCTCGGTGCCATGGCAATTGGTGCCGCTGCCATCCTGACGGCCGGCATTACGATGGCTTCGCTCTATGCTCGCGTTTCCCCATTTGCTTTAGCACATAAGGTGCTCAACATGGGCATTGTCGCTTTTACGACGACGTCTTCGGCCGTCACGCTGCCTGTAAAGATGGCCGACTCTGAGAACAAGATTGGCATCAGCCGCAGGGTGTCGCGCCTCATCAATCCCCTTGGCATGACGCTTAACAGCGACGGCCTTGCCCTTTACCTCGCTTTGGCCTGCATCACGGTCGCCCAGTTCTTTGGCATTGAGCTCAGCATTGGCCAGCAGGTCACGATCGTTGTCATGGCTACCTTAGCTACGCTTGGTACGGTTGTCGTCCCTGGCGGCGGTCTTGTCGCCCTGGCCATCGTCCTGCCGGCCGTCGGACTCCCGATTGAAGGTGTCGCCCTGCTCGCCGGCATCGATTGGTTCTCGGGCATGTTCCGCACCGTCCTCAACGTCATCGATGATGTCATGGTTGCCCTTATCATCGCGGTCAGCGAGGGCGAGTTCCACCGTGAGATCTTTGACCATGAAGTGGTTCCTGCAGCTTCTGCGGCTGTGGCTAATTATACTTTGCAGTCAGCTTCACTTTCTCCCGCAAGGAAGCCTGCATCGCCACTGTAATCCCTCTCCAATCCTTTCCGAAAAATGGCCTGCTGTTGCTGCAGGTCATTTTTTTGTGCGCATCATGCTTGCTATATCGTGTTCATATTGAATAGTGAAATGCGCTGTTTTTATGAAAACTGAACATTGTTCGAGTACATGGAGTCTCCTATAATAAAACCATCGAGAGCAGAGAACAAGGCACAAGCTCTTGAGAATAAAAGAACGAGCAAGACTTTGCAATGGCGCAAACCTGATTATAATCGGGCTTGCGCCTTTTTCGTTTGTGTGTGCATTAAGAACTTAGGAGGGAAAACAATGGGTGTGGAATTTCAGTACGTTCACAAAGCTTTTGATATTGTCAATGGCAAGCCCAAATACATCCTCAAAGATGTCAATCTCAAGATAGAGACCGGTGAATTCATCTGTGTGCTCGGCAAGAGCGGCTGCGGCAAATCCACGCTTCTGAATCTCTTGGCAGGCTACCTGAAGCCGGATAAAGGACGCATCAGCGTGGATGGCAAGGATGTCGATGGGCCGTCAGAGGAACGCGGCGTCGTGTTCCAGCAGCACGCACTTTTCCCCTGGTACACGGTCCGGCAGAATATCGAGTTTGGGCCGCGCCTCAAAAAACGCGATGACGCTAAGGAGCTCGCCGATAAATACATCAAGATGATCGGCCTCGAGGAATACGAAAATTCCTATCCGGCCGAGCTCTCAGGCGGCATGGCCCAGCGCGTTGGCATCGCAAGAGCCCTTGCCAATGATCCGAAGGTCCTCCTCATGGACGAGCCTCTCGGCGCCCTCGATGCTCTGACGCGTGATTCCATGCGCAAGGAGCTCATTCGCATCTGGCAGCTTTCGCAGAAAACGGTGTTCTTCATCACGCACAGCGTCCCCGAAGCCGTTTATCTGGCCGACCGTGTGGTCATCCTCAAAGATGGACAGGTTGCCCTTGATGAGCGCATCGAGCTGCCGCGGCCGCGCAACATCCGCAGCCCGAAATTTGAAGAATATGTGGACCTCTTCTCACACAGCATCGCCGATGCACCGGCCGACGAAATGGTCATTGCAGAATAAGCCGTGTGAGGAATTGATCGATAAAGGAGAGCAGAAACCATGGCAACGATGAAAATGAACGATGCAGCAGCCATACCGGATGTACCCGCTGAAGCGAGTGCGGCTGATATGGCTGCTGCGAAGAAAAATAAGAATTTGGAGCTCATGTGCTTTGACGGCCTGGTCCTTTCGCAGTATGCACCGGAGCCGGATTTTGAGGAAAAAGTCATTCCGCGAAAATACCGCGATGCACGCAGAGCCAAGGCAGACCGGTTTTACAAAATCCTGTCGCTGTTTTTCTTCTTCTGCATTTGGGAGCTCGTAGCTTACCTCAACACGCAGAGCGGCTGGTTCAATCCGGTGTTCCTGCCGTCGCCGGTTACGGTCATTGAAACGGGCTATGATTACCTGCTTGACGGTACGCTGCTCCTGCACATCGGCATCAGCTTCTACCGCATGATCGTCGGTTTTGTCATCGGCGTCGTCGCGGCACTGGTTGTCGGCATCATGATTGCCATGAGCCGGGACGCGGACAACATCCTTTCTCCAGTGCTCAACATGATTGGACCGATTCCGGTATTCGCCTTTCTGCCAATGTTTATCATTTGGTTTGGCATCGGAGAGGCTTCCAAAATCGCTTTGATTGCTTACGCAACATTTATTCCAATGCTGATTTATATTGAAAATGGCATCCGGGATACGGATCCTCTATTGATTCGTTCCGCCAAAAGCCTTGGTGCAACGGACAGACAGATCTTTACGAAGGTCATTCTCAATTCTGCTCTGCCGACTATCTTTGATGGTATGAAAATCAGCTTGGCCTTGACGTTTTCGGCACTTGTCGTTGCTGAAATGATGGGGGCAGACAGAGGACTTGGCTATATCATCGTCAATGCGAAGAACTGGTTTAAAATGGCCGATATGTTCCTAGCAGCGACCTTGATAGGTCTTGAGTACAGTGTTTTCTATGCTTTCCTTTCCATCCTTGAGAAAAAGCTCTTCCGTTGGAAGAATATCAATGGTGGCAAGGCAGTAGAAAAATAAATTTGATGGGATTCACAATCACGAGGAGGGACTCATGATGAATTTGATGACAAAAATCTGGCATACGAAATTAAAGAAAGTTTTATTGCTCGGGTCATGTGTGGCGCTCAGTGCAGCACTTTTTACGGGCTGTGGCGGCAGTCAGAACGCGGCGTCGAGCTCTTCTGGTGACAGCGGCAAACTCACCCTTTATGGCGAGCTTGACCCGCAGGTTTCCGGCCAGCAGATTATTGCGGAAGAAAAAGGATTTTTCAAAGATGAAGGTCTTGATGTTGAAAATAAACTGATGAACGGTCCGGATGAAAATGCCCCGCTCGTTGCCAGCGGCGAAGCAAAAATTTGCTTTGGTTCGGTCTATAATAATATTTCAGTTGCAGCGAATGGCGTTAAAGTTAAGGTTGTCGCTCCTTTGGCAAATGCAGCTGGAACGCAGGCTGTCGTGGCAGGTAAAAACGTTGCTATTAACAGCCCAAAAGACTTGGAAGGCAAGAAAATCGGTATGACGAACGGCGCTGGTGTGCTGATTGCCGTACGCAATATGTGTGAAGCGACGGGTACGGATATTAATAAAATCCAGTTCGTAAATCTGCAGGCATCGGATCAGCTGGCATCCTTGGAAAAAGGCGACATTGATGCGATGGCTGCTTGGGAGCCTTGGGTAGGCAAAGCCGTAGCTCAGGGAGGCAAGGAGCTCTTTAACGGCACGCATTCCTATCTGCCTGGTGCTGAGGGTGATGTCCATTGGATTGACTTTTATATGACGGTTCAGGTTCAGGATTCCTTCCTCAAATCGCATCCGGAAACGGTCGAAAAGGTGCTGCGTGCACTGCATAAAGCCACGGATTACATCAATGAACATCCGGAAGAATCTGCTGAAATCATCTCGAAGCGTATCAATGTCGATAAAGAGACCTGCCTGCGCATCATCAAGAAGAACAAATACTCCATGAAGTTCGATGATCAGTTTATGGAAGGCACGAACAATATGGCCAAGTTCATGATGGATATGAAGAGCATCAAAAAAGTTCCAGAGATCAAGAGCTATGTCGATACGAGCCTGATGAAGAAGCTGTATCCGGATGAGGTTACGGTAAAATAAGAGGCGATGATAATGCTGGATTTACTGATAAAGAATGGTCAGCTTGTTTATCCAACGGAAATAAAATATGGATGCTTAGCCGTTAAAGATGGAAAAATCGTGGATATTTCTGATGAAACATCTTCATTGGAAGCCAAAAAGGTCATTGATGCAAAGGGATTCTACATCTTGCCGGGTATGATTGATGACCATGTCCATTTCAATGATCCAGGATTCACTTGGCGTGATGATTTCCCGCATGCGAGTCGTGCTGCGGCTCGCGGCGGCATCACGACTGTCATTGATATGTCGATGCAAAATGTACCGGCTGTAGCAACAGGACAAATCCTGCAAAAGAAAGCAGCGTATCTGACCGGCCGTTCTTATGTTGATTTTGCTCTTTGGGGAGCATTGATTCGTACGAATCGCGCTCATCTATTAGGATTGGCAGAAGCCGGTGCAGCAGCTCTGAAATGTTTCATGAGTGAACCGAGCAGTGACTATACCTCACTATGGCCCAAGGAAATTGCCGACCGCCTGAAAATATTGAGCTCTACCGGTATTTTAGCTGGATTCCATTGCGAGGATTATCATTTGCTAAAGTCAGGCGAAAAAGCTTGCCTGCGTGATGGAAAGAAAGCCAGAAAAGATGTCTTGGCAGTTCATTCCGTAGCATCTGAGAAAAAGGCGGTCCAGGAGCTCATCGGGATTCTTCGTCAAACGGGGGGACGCATTCACATCTGCCATGTTTCACATCCGGAAGTTGCGATGCTCATCAAAAGAGCGAAGCAGCAGGAACTTCACGTTACGGCAGAAACGTGCTTGCATTATCTGTTGTTTGATGATGAGGATTATTTGAAGCGCGGTCCCTTATTTAAATGTGCACCGCCGCTTCGTTCCAAAGCAGCGATGCAGGACCTTTGGCATTATGTGGAAGATGGCACACTGGACACAGTCGCCTCGGATCATTCGCCGTGTACCTTGGAAGAAAAAGACGAGTCAGGCCCGAAAGGCGCTTTCGGTGCCTGGGGCGGTCTTTCCGGCGTGCAGACGACGCTGCAGGGCTTCTGGAATCTCGCCGTTGAGGAGCACGGGGCTTCGCCGCTTCTCGTGGCAAAGGTTCTTTCCGAGAATCCAGCGAGAATCTTCGGACTCTGGGGCCGCAAGGGTGCGCTCCTGCCGGGCTTCGATGCTGATTTCGTCTTTTTAGACGCGGAGCGCGGCTGGGAAATCAAAGCCAAGCAGCTTGAGTACCTCAATAAATTTTCCGCTTTTGTCGGTCTTCAGGGAACGGGCCTGCCCGTGGCAACATACCTCAGAGGGCGCTGCATCTATGAAGACGGCGTCTTCCCCGAGAAGCCGCAGGGACATTTCATGCCGGCCAAGCTTCCGGAACCCATAGAATGAAGTAAAATGAATCGGCAGAATGAATAGAAGGATATGTAAGGATTTGGAGGAATTATCATGAGTCAAAAATTGGTCATCATCGAGCCAATCGGTATTTCTGCAGATGAGGCACAGGCCCTCAAAGAAAAGTACCTGCCCGATGATGTGGAGATGGTTTATTACGAGACGAAGGCCAAAGACGCAGAGGAGCAGGCTGCAAGGCTCAAGGATGCCTCGCTTGTCATGCTGGCCAACTCGCCGCTGCGCGAAGATGCGCTGTCTAAGGGTCAGGACGTAAAGTTCCTGAGCGTAGCATTTACGGGTGTCGACCATGTGGCCATGGATTACTGCCGCCAGCAGAACATCGTCGTCTCGAACTGCTCCGGCTATGCCAATGAAGCCGTCAGCGAGCTCGTCTTCGGCCTCGCCATCGGCATTTACCGCAAACTTGCGGCCTGCGATGAAGCGGTGCGCAGCGGCAAAACGAGAGCAGGGCTCTTGGGGCTCGAGCTTTCCGGCAAGACGTTCGGCGTGGTCGGACTCGGCGCGATCGGCCGTCAGACGGCCAAGGTCGCACAGGCTTTTGGCTGCAGGGTGCTTGGCTATAACCGTTCAAAGAAAGACATCGAGGGTGTCGAGCAGGTGGACCTTGAGACGCTCCTAAAGGAAAGCGACGTTGTTTCGCTGCATGTGCCTTTGACGGCAGCAACGAAGGGCCTGATTGGCGAGAAAGAGCTCTCTTTGATGAAGCCTTCGGCCATTCTCATCAATACGGCACGCGGTCCTGTCGTCGATATGGCAGCCCTTGCCAAAGCTCTGACTGACGGCACGATTGCTGCTGCCGGCGTCGATGTCTTTGACGGTGAGCCGCCAATCCCTGCTGACAATCCGCTCCTGAAGGCGCCGCATACGCTCTTTGCACCGCACGTCGGCTTTGCGACGAAGGAAGCTCTCGCAAAGCGCGCGGTCATCGCCTTTGAAAATGTTGCGAAGTATCTGCAGGGCCAGCCGCAGAACGTCATGGGCTGATAGGAGATAACAAGCAGAAAGAAGGTCATTCGCATGAATCTGGCATATGAACAGGAAGACAGCCTCCAGACGGATTTACTGCCAAAAGCCAGTGCTGCCAATATCGAGCGCATCCTGCGCAATCTCAATCATTTTAATTCCACACCGGAATTCGGCACGACGCGCGTGCTCTTTACGGAGCCTGAAGTCGCAGCCCGCAATTACATCAAACAGGAAATGCAGCAGCTGGGCTTAAGCATCCGCGAGGACGCGGCCGGCAATATCTTCGGCACGTACGAAGGTACGGAGCCGGTGCTTGCGCCAATCTGGACGGGCTCTCATATTGACACGGTGCTCAATGCCGGCATGTTTGATGGCATGAGCGGCGTGGTCGCGGGGCTTGAGTCCATTCGCCTTTTGGAGGAAGCACAGCTTCGCCCGAGACGCAGCATTGTCGTAGTCGTCTACACGTCCGAAGAGCCGACGCGTTTTGGCCTCGGCTGTCTCGGTAGCCGTGCTCTGGCCGGTAAATTAGGCGCTGAGGAAGCCAAGAAGCTCAAGGATAAAGATGGCAAAAGCCTCTATGAAGTCTTGCAGTCCCTCGACTTCCCAGTGGATCATTTCGATGAAGTCCCTGTCCGCCGCGGCGATGTCAAAGCAGCGGTCGAGCTCCACATCGACCAGACGGGTGAACTCGAGCGCGAAGGCAAGACACTCGGCATCGTCAGGACCATCTGCGCGCCGAGTGTCTACGATTTCAAGGTCACGGGCCGTCAGTCGCATGCCGGCGGTACGAGCATGGCACGCCGCCGCGATGCTCTGATGGCCAGCGCGGAAATGGCGCTCGCAGCTGAGGAACTGACAAAAGCTTCCCTGGGTCCCGATGACTATGCGACGGCTACGGTTGGCCGCATGAATGTCATCCCGGGAGCCGTCAACGTCATCCCCGGTGAGGTTGATTTTTCTCTCGATGTGCGCGATGCAAGTTTCGCGCATAAAAAAGAACTCACCCAGAAAATCTTAGGCAAGTTCGAGGAAATCGCCGCGAAGCGGCAGGTGAAACTCACGGGCAAGGAATACAACGACGATCATCCGATGCCCTGCAGTGAAGAGATTCAGGCAAAACTCACAGCAGCAGCCGAAGAACTCGGCATCCCGTACATGAAGACCATCAGCGGTGCCTTTCATGATTCCATGCTCGTCGGTGAATTTGCCCCCGTCGGCATGTTGTTCGTGCCGAGCCGTGACGGCATCAGCCACAGCCCGCAGGAATGGACGGATTTTGAAGACATCGCAGCTGGTACGGATGTTCTCGCAAGAGCTCTCTATGCCTTAGCGGATGAATAAATGAAATTTACCGATGTCAAATCATCCGGTCATTCCTGCTCATGCGAAAGCAGGCTCAGGTAAATTAGGAAATTCTCATCGGCATTGCTGAAATCCGTATCGAGGAGTTCGCGGATTTTTTCCAGTCGGTTTGTCATGGTGTTCCGGTGCAGGTACAGGGCCTTGGCCGTTGCGGCAGCGTTGTAATTGTGCTGGAAATAAGCCTTGAGCGTTTCAACGAGCTCTGCGCCGTTGGCCGCATCGTAGTCAAGCAAGGGCTTCAGGATGTTCATGCGCAGGAGCAGCGCGAGATGCGAAGGTTCCGGCTGATTGCTCAGGAAATGGAGCGGCAGCTGCGTCAGGTAGTCGGCAGGTCCGTCCTGTCCGAGTTCGCGCGAAAGATTCATGGCGCGCAGGCTCTCCTTGAGACTCTCGGCGAGGTCTTCGACGCGGCGGTGACAGCCGCTGAGGCCGATGGGAAGCAATATTCCCTTAGCCTTGAGATCTTCCGTCAATTCCCACATGGCGCGCTTTACTTCATGCATGGCATGCAGGCGATGGCAGCTTGAGGGAAACAGCAGGAAGAAGACACAGAGATTGTCACTGTGGCAGAGGAAAAGCGTGGCTCCTTCCGGTACATGCTGGGGGATATTTTCCTGCAGGATGGGAAGAAGCTTGTGACGTTCGTCGGGGTCATCCGGCAAAGGCATGGCGAGACAGATCCAGGCTTTGCGGTAGTCGAAGCCGTAAAAGGCACAGAGCGACTTGAGCTCGTTGATGCCGCGCCGACCGCGGCTGTGGAACAGGGCCTGCAGGAAATAAGCACGCCCCTGCCCGCCGGAAAGGCTGATATCGGGATCCGGAATTTCCGCACTTGCAGCTGCCGGATGTTCGTCCGAAGTCAACTCATCGACACCCTCACCGCGCAGTTTCTCCCGGTAAATCTCTTCAAAGATGCACTGGGATATCGTCGAAAAGCCGTAGAAGAAAGGCAGCTCGACGACGGGAAAGTCGAGGCGGCTGGCTTCTTCGAGAAGCGGCACGGGCACCGTGCGGAAAAAACGGCGCACTTTGACGCCGAGGCCCGCACAGCCGATTTCCTTCATATTGCGGATGATGCTTTTCTGCAGTTCTGGTGAATCCTTAAAGACATAGCCTGTTGTCAGGATGAATTCATCTTTCTGGAACCATTTCAGGACGTCCGGATTATCGAGCACGTTGACGCTGCGGATGATCTGTTCGCCATGGGAAAGGCCAGTCAGGAGACGCAGGCTGCTGAGGCCGCTCTCCTTGATGAGCCAGGATATCGTAGGCATGAGAATTTCCCCCTTTTGCGATAATTATACCATGTAGAAGGGCTTATGGGAGGTATACATGTGATGTTAGAAGAACAAATGGTTGGCAGTATTGCCCAGCGCATCCAGCAGGAGCTCGCTGCGCTTTCCCATTATTCTGCCACGGAAAAAGGCGTGACGAGGCTGCCCTTTACGAAAGAAGCGGAAGATGCCCTTGTCTGCCTGGAAAAAATGATGAAAGAAACAGGCCTTTCGACCTGCCGCGATCACAGCGGTGCCCTGCACGGCTTTCTGCCGGGGAAAAGCGAGAAACGCTTTATCATCGGCTCGCATTATGACAGTGTCGTCGAAGGCGGTGCCTATGACGGGATTGCCGGTGTGGTCTGCGGCATTGAGATTGCACGTCATTTTTCGCCGGATACCCTGCCCTTCACGCTGGAAATCGTCGCTTTCAATGATGAAGAAGGCGTGCGTTTTGGCGGCGGCTTCCTTTCGAGCAAGGCTTTGCTCGGCGAGTTGAAGAGTGAAGAACTCAAAAAATATTGCGATGCAGATGGCGTCAGCTGCTATGAGGCCATGCAGAGATCTGGCTGTGACCCTGAAAAAATAGCAGAAGATGTCTGGCCCCTTGAAAATATCGCGGGTTTCCTGGAAATCCATATTGAGCAGGGAGCAAGGCTTTATCAGTCAGGACTGCCAATTGGCCTTGTGACCGGCATTGTCGGCATGCGGCGTTTTGATATCGAGATTACGGGACGCGCCGACCATGCGGGCACGACGCCGATGACGATGCGCGCCGATGCCCTGACAGCGGCCGCCGCCTTTATCCTGACGGCACAGAAAGCCGCTGCGGAGCGCGCTGCTCCTGACGTTGTCGCGACAGTCGGCGTCTGCGAGGTAAAGCCGGGGACGGTCAATACGGTGCCGGCTTCTGTTCACCTGACCCTCGATGTGCGCAGCCTTGACGCTGCTGTCCGCGATGAGGTTGTGGACGAATGCTTTGCGGCCCTCCAGAAGGCTGCTGGTGCAAATGACCTTACCGTTAAGACACAGGAAAAGCTGACTGTGGCCCCCGTCAAGATGGACGAAAAGCTCATGGCGCGCCTCAGCGAGGCCATGACCGAAGAAGAAATTCCCTATATGGCCCTGGCAAGCGGCGCCGGCCACGATGCGCTGCCGATTGCCCGCAGGGTGCCTGCAGCCATGCTGTTTGTCCCGAGCAAAGACGGATGCAGCCACTGCCCGGAAGAATACAGCGAGCCCGAAGATTTCGCGCGTGCTGTTAATGTTGTGATTCACATGTTAGAAGATTGGAGCGAATAAATTATGAGTTACCCAGAACATCCCCTTTCCACCCGTGCCATTGTAAAACCAGGTCTTTGGGCCGTGCTGCCGGAAGGCGGGCTCGTCAATAATGTCATCCCAGCCATCAAGGGCTGCCGCGTCAGCATCGTCGCTTCGCCGAAAATGGGCGCCAGCTTCGTCCAGTACATCATCACGGCACAGAAAGACGGCCATACGGCGACGCCGCTGGCCAGCGAGGAAGGCGTTGAGAGTTTCATCTATATAGTCAATGGCAGCGCTAAAGTCAAGGCCGGCGACAATGTCTATGATTTGACGGCCGGCGGCTACCTCTTTGCTCCGGCAGAATACGGCGTAGACTTCACGGCAGAGGATGGCACGAAGCTTCTGTTCTACAAGCAGAAATATATCCCGCTTGCCGGCACGAAAGCCCATATCGTCACGGGCAATGTCAACGAGATGAAGTATGAAGTCTATGAAGGCATGGACAATGTCGGCATCAAAGACCTGCTGCCGAAGGATGACCTCGGCTTCGATATGAATATGCACATCCTTTCTTTTGAACCGGGTGGCTGTCACTCCTTCGTTGAGACGCACGTGCAGGAACACGGTGCTTATGTTCTGACGGGTTCGGGCATGTATATCATGGAACAGCAGTGGCTGCCAATCGAGAAGGGCGATTTCATGTGGTTCGGCCCGTACGTTCCGCAGGGCGCCTACGGCGTTGGCCGCGAGCCGTTTGCCTACATCTATTCGAAAGACTGCAACCGCGACGTGCTGCTCTGAGCTTTCCCTGTCTGACAGGTGACAAGCGAATATTAGCAAGTATTTAGGAATGAGACCTTGCCTTTCGGCAGGTCTTATTTTTTTGAAAAAGTCCAGCGCTGGACTTTTTCGGCTTTTCACGTTCATTTTTCGCTTAGGCGGTTGTGTTTGACACAGGCGGGTGATATAATTTTTGTATGATAGTTTTGTACCGAAAAAGTTAAAAAAGTTTTCAATTATCCGATAGCAGGGGAAGGATGGGCGTTCATGTCCCGAAACAATCCTCGGACCAGATTCTCATCGTCGGTATCGAAGGTGCTTTACGAAAAGTTCTGCGTGGTGGCCGATGCCACGGGCAGGCAGAAGACGGCACTTCTCGATGAGGCCTTGCAGTTAGTGGTTCAAAAGTACAGAAGCCGCGTGCTGGAAAGCGGCGGAAAAGGAGCATCTATTTTTATGGCTAAGACTATTGCATTCTGTTCCCACAAAGGCGGCGTCGGCAAAACGACTTCCGCAGCGGCTTTTGCGGACCTGCTCGGCAGACGCGATTACCGCGTGCTGCTCATCGACGCGGACCCGCAGGGCAATCTTTCCAAGCGTTTTGGCTACCATCCAAAGGAATACCGCGGCGATGTGCAGCTGAGTTCGGCTGTCCTCAACATCCTTTCGGACAATCCGAAACCGATGAAGGAATTTACGCTTTCCACGCAGAATGCCAATGTTGACATCATCCCGAATGACGACCGCTACACGGCGACGACGAAGACGCTGCTCGATGCCGTCATGCTCGGCATCAACGCGTATAAAATCATGTTGCAGGAGCTCAGCGGCTTTTACGATTACATCATCTTTGACTGCCGTCCGGCCGTCGACAACGAGATTGCGCAGGTCATGCGGGCCGTGCAGTACCTTATGATTCCTGTGAATGCTGCCGACGATTCCGTCGACGGCGTCGATACGGTGCTTGGCTATGCCGCAAAAATTCGCAATTCGAATCCGGATCTCCGCGTGGCCGGCATTTTCTTTGAATCCATCAACATGCGCACGGCCGTGGCCCATGACTATGTGCCGCAGATCCGTCAGAAATACGCGCCTTTGATTCTCGATACGATTGTCCCCCATTCGGAGGATGCGCATAAAGCCGAAGCGCGTCATCTGCCTGTGACGGAAGCCTATCCTTCGGGCAAAGCGACGCGTGCTTATTCGAAACTCGTAGAGGAGGTATTGAACCGCATTGGCTAAGAGACAGAAATTCTCCATTTCCGCACAGCAGACGCCGGTATTTGATGATGTCGGCGCCATGTCGTCGGCTCCTACGCAGAAAGCTGGGACGAGTATCTCGCCGGAACGCCTCGCCGAACTGCAGGCCTTGATGGCCAAGCCTGTGTCGGCTCCCGCAAAGGACGAACAGGGACAGGAAGACCGCGTGGACTCCCTGCTGCCGGCTCATCATGAGGAGCTCATCGACATCGACAAGCTCGAAGCAGCTCCCGATGAGTGGAACTTCTTTGGCAAACCGAGCCCCGAGCAGTATGCCCTGATTTTCCAGTCGGTCTATAAATACGGCCTTTGGCATCCCTGCACGGTCTGGGAGCAGGAAGACGGCAAATACATGATTCTTGGCGGCCACACGCGCCGCATGGTTTATCAGGAACTTTACGAAGTCACGCAGGACGAGAAGTACAAGAAAATCCCCTGCAAGGTCTACAAGCACGACCAGATCACGGAACCGACGGCCCGCCGCATCGTCATTCTGACGAATATCGCGCAGCGCGCCAAGGAAAATTCGGCCGTGCGCATTCACTGCTACAGCGAGATGGCCCTGCTCGAGAAAGAAGAGGCCTTCTACGGCTCCGGCGTTGACGTCAACACGGCCGTGGCCAAGTTATTTGGCGTCAGCCGCGCGACGGTCTTTTTCTACCGCCGACTTGAAAAACTCATCCCTGAACTCCTCGATGCCTACGACCAGCGTAAAATCTCGCAGGCCGCGGCGAACATGCTCTGCGACGTTCCGCAGGAACTGCAGGAATACATCTATGAGATGGGGTATTATCTTGAACTCAAGCCTGCCATGCGTCAGGAGCTCAAGCAGGCAGAAAAGCCCGAGGATGTCGATGCCATTTTCGCGCAGGCGAAGAAGCCGCTCGAAAAATACCAGTACGTGTTCTCAACGAAAGTCAAAAAGCCCAGCGACTTTGACTTCGTGCCTCTTGCTGTCAATCACGATGAGGTGCAGGCTTTTAAGGATTTCATGGAGCAGACGCTGGATTTGGCCGACAACCTTTCCGACCATACGAAAAAGGTCATTCGCGAAATGCTGAAGAACTGAGAAAACTGTGATGCTGTGATTCTTAGAAGGGAAGCGGTTTTTATGAAACGCGATAAGATTGCCTGTCATTGCCGCCGTGTGAGTTACGGCGATATCGTCGATGCCGTGGCAGCCGGTGCCAAAACCTTTGATGAAGTCTCTGCCAAGACGGGCTGCAGCACGGGCTGCGGCAAGTGCAGAGAGTTCATCACGCATATGGTCGAGGATATTCAGCGCTATCCGGAGGACTATGACCTGCCGGCGAAGACAAAAAGTTGATTTTTGTTTGTCCATTGAGTACATACCCATGTTACAAAAAATCGAGAAATTTTTAGCAAAAACTTGACAATATTACACCTTCCTGCTATAATACAATTAAACAAAGGAAGAAAGTCATAGACAAAGGTCAACGAGAAATGACTTCTTACCTCTTGTGAATATCACTTCCAGCACAGCAGGGAGGCGAGTCCGATGGGCCGTTAATTGGTTCATGCGGTAAGAATTACATGGACAAACAAACAGAAAGCAAATAGCCGCTTAGTCGAAACAGATTGAGCGGCTTTTGCTTTACCTAAAAAAATTCTCTTATATTTTCATGAGTCAGAACTACGCAAATAACTGCGTAGTTTATTTTTTTATGAAGAAAAATGATAAAAAATTGATGATTCTACATGGAAAATAAATATAAGTTATTGATAAAGGCGTGATAGAATTATTCATATAAATGATTCTCGTTTATTTCTAAATTGACAATATGCGTACTGGAGTGCTATCCTGTCAAACATGTGAAAAATATTCATCAAAAGTGATCATCATCACCTTTTCACATGCAGTTATTTTGACAGGAGGATTTTTTCTAATGGGTTTTATCCAGAGTCTTTTGCAGATGTCGAATCCAGCCAAGCGCCGTCTTGGACTGGCGATTTTTCTCGGCATCGTAACAGGTATTGTTGGCGGCTTTGCCAAGTGGGGCTGGGAAGTACCGTTCCCACCGCGCGATCCGAACGTGTTCTGGCCGATCGGGGCCATGGAGCGCGTGACGCCGCCAAAGGTTTTCCTCGACATGCTCGGTTTGCCGAGTGACTGGTCGTACATGTTCTCCGGTGTCTCGCAGCCGCTGTCCGTCTTCATCGTGCACATCGGCTTCTCGGTGACGTTTGCCCTGCTCTACTGCGTCATCGCCGAGTACTTCCCGAAAATCAAGCTCGGCTATGGCATGGTCTACGGCTTCTTCTGCTACATCGGCGCACATGTCATCACGATGCCTCTTATGGGCCTCGTACCACCGCTCATGCAGATTCCGTTTGATGAGCAGATTTCCGAGCTCTTCGGCCATCTCTGGTGGATGTGGATGATTGAGACTGTCCGTCATGATTTGCGGTACCGCATTACAGGGTACGGCAGTGTCGAAGACGAAGACCGCTAAAAGCGTTCTCAGACATTCCGGGACAACAAATAAAAAGACGCTGCTTTTCATTTCCGCAAAGCAGCGTCTTTTTTTTGCGTTCCTTTTGAAAAAGTCCAGCGCTGGACTTTTTCAGCAGGATGCCCCGATGCATTCGGACCGTCAGCTGCCGGACCTTACGGTGAAAGTTAAGCAGCTCAAGGACATCAAGGCCATTGACGGCACGGTTTACCATGTCAAAGGCAAAATTGTGACGAGCAGCAGCGTCTCGGAGCCGGAAATCGAGCAGTTCCAGCAGTTCACTTACACGGACCCAGAGACGGGCTATCAGCTGCCCTGCAATATCTATCTGCCAAAAGGCTACGACAGCAGCAAAAAATATCCGCTGCTCTTCTTTGTGGCCGATGCCAGCGCGGATATTAATGTGACGGCGACGCCGCTTTTCCAGGGCAATGGTGCGACGGTCTGGACGGAGCCGGAGGCGCAGGCAAAACATCCCTGCATCGTCTTTGCACCGCAGTACACGGATGATCTCATCAACCAGATCGGCATGCTGACGGCCGACAGCAACACATGGACACCGGGGCTGACGCTCGTTTCCCACGCCCTGCAGTCCGTCATCGACAATTATGCCGTTGATACGAACCGCATTTACGGCACGGGCCAGTCGCAGGGAGGCATGACGAACATTGCTCTGAGTGACAAATATCCGAACCTTTTCGCCGCGCAGTGGCTCGTGGCCTGCCAGTGGAATACGGACGAAATGAAAGTACTCAAGGACAAGAACCTCTGGATCACGGTCTGCGAGGGCGATACCAAGGCGCATCCAGGCATGGATGAAGCCGTGGCTAAATGGGAGGCCCTCGGCACAAAGGTCGCGAAGAACGACACCTTCTGGGACAGCAAAGCCCCGCTTTCTACCATTAACCAGCAGGTTAAAGACCTCGAAAAACAGAATGCCCATATCAATTACACGGTTTTTGCCGGCGGCAACCACATGTATACATGGTCCTTTGCCTATAACATCGAAGCCATCCGCGACTGGCTGTTCAGCCAGTCCAAGGACGGCACGCCCGTGAAAAATTCATAAACATGAGAAAATGCATCAGCAGCATTTTGACAGTCAGCCCTGTTCTACACAAAAAAGTAGGACAGGGCTGTTTGTATATACACACGCATGAATTATCACTAAATTTCAATAAATTTGCTTGTTTTGTTTCGTTGTTTCGATTCCATCGGCTTGTTACCTATTGTTATTTTTTTAACAAATATGCGTGATACCTCTGGACTTTATCGGATTGTATGTTATAATATGAACAAATAAAATTGATGAGATAAATAGGAGGATAAATCATGGCTATCGTAATTTGGGGAATCATGATCGCGTTTGTTCTTTGCATTGGCAGAAACATCGCTGCAAGATAAGAAGCGACGGGATTCATAGGACAAAAAAGAAGCTGGCCTGAGCCAATTGACCAGTTTGTAACCATCTGTAACGTTCTCAAGTGAAAAAGAGAACTTTCTAGCTTTCTTAGGAGGAATTTATCATGGCTATCGTAATTTGGGGTATTATCATTATGTTCACGCTCTGCCTGCTCGGGAAATTCACGACGGACTGACTTTCAGAACAGAGGAACTCTAGCAAAATAACAGAAAGAAGGTTGTCAGCTGGTCAGACACGGACTTGTTTCCTGTCGCCGATTGCGCTATACTGAACACATCGATGCAAAAACAAAATAGAAAGCAGAGTAAGTGCCTGTGCGTAAAGTGCCGGATGAACGGGGAGTTGACATCTGGACGAAGGCTAAAAGCCGCGGTACAGGCATTGCATCCCGCTGCTGCAGATATGGAAATCAAAAAGGCTTTTCTTGCTGCGGCAACGCTGCAGAGATCCTCGATTTAATGAATCGGGAATTCAAAAGGAAGGTCTTTTTTTATGTCCAAATTTTCCGTGAAGGCCATGGTCTATGCCGGTGTATCGGTGGCTCTGGCCGTATTGTTCTCGTATGTTTTCGCCATCCAGACGCCGTTTGTGCGCGTGACGTTTGGCTTTTTGCCCATCGCCATTTACGGCGCGATGTACGGCCCGTGGAAGGGAGGGCTCGTGGCGGCAGCGACTGACTTTATCGGCACGGCCCTGCTCGGCACAAGCATCTTTTTCCCCGGCTTTCTCGTGTCCGGTTTTCTGACAGGATTTGTCTATGGCTGGTTTTTTCATCGTCATCGCGTGACGATCTGGCGCGCCTGCGTGCCGTTTTTCCTTGTCATGATTTTCATCCATCTGGGGCTCAACACGCTCTGGCTGACTATCTTCTACCATAAGGCAGCTTCAGCGATTTTTCTGAGCCGCCTTATCAAGAATATCATCTGCTATCCAATGGAAGTCGGACTTTTCCTCGCCGTATATCGTCCGCTCGTGCGCTTTCTGCCCGAGCAGTTCCCACAGGCTATGGCCGTCAAATGAATACAGGGAGCAGCGGCATGGTGATGCTGACCATTGTTGTAAAGAAATGATAATGAACAATATTGTTTCGATTTGCACGATAATAAATGATAAATAGAAGATAATGAAAGAAAAAGCTCGAAAAATGAAGGATATAGGATAAAATTTTGTTTCTTACATGTATTCCGTTCTTGCTGATTCGCTTCGTTTGTGGTGTAATATACGTGTAAACGATGTTAATCGATTGCGTAAATCGATTGCTAAGGAGATGAGAGATTTGCCAAGAGGAAAAAAAGACAGCATAACCATTGCGGATATTGCCAAACGGGCAAATGTCTCAACGACGACGATTTCCCGGTATCTGAACGGCAAGTACGAATACATGTCGGAAAAATCCCGTGAAAAGATCGCCGGCATCATCAAGGAGACAGGCTACCGTCCGAATAAGATGGCCCGCGGTCTCAAGATGCAGCAGAGCAAGATCATCGGGTTTGTCGTGGCCGATATCGCCAATCCGTTTTCTTCGATTCTCGCCAAGGGCATCAGCGATGCCTGCCGTCAGCATGGTTATTCCATGACCCTGGCCAACACGGATGAAGATCCTCATCGGGAACGCAGTGCAATTCGTTCCATGATGGACCAACAGGTAGATGGTATCATCGTGCACCAGTCCGGTGAGAACGAAGCCTTCTTTCGGGAACTTGCCAGGGAAGGCGCGGCCGTCATTTTTGCCGAGCGTCCTTTGGGCAATCCGCCAATTTTAGACGCCTTCCGGACACAGGATGATGCAGCCATCAGGCAGATGCTTCTCTGTATGAAGGAAAAAGGCTATGAGCGTGTGGGGTACTTCACCGCGCCGCTGCGTCACTTCGATACCCGCATACGGCGCAGTCAGGCCTATCACACGTACAGCAGAGAATTCTTCGGGCAGGAGCCGCTTGAATACGTCATCGACCTCAAGCAGCCCGACTTGTTAAAAGAACAGCTGAAAGGGTTTCTGAATCAGTCCGGCAGGCTGGCCTTGCTGACCAGCAACGGCGTGATGACCCTGCAGGTTCTAAAAGCCCTGAAGTCACTTGGCGTGCAGTATCCCCGCGATGTCGGTGTCGGCAGCTTCGATGACTGGGACTGGATGGAACTCGCTGATATCACAGCCATTCATCAACCCTCTTATGAACTGGGCTGTGCCTGCGTCAAAAGGCTGATGGAGCGCATCGGGCAGCCGGGGCTTGCACCCGCGCTGCAGGAGCTTCCCTGTACTTTGACGATTCGCAACTCCCTCTGATACGGAGCTGCTTCTTTTTCCCCTCTTTGTTAATCGATTGCTATAAATTGTCACAATCTTTTATAGCATCGAAAAAATAATAATAACGCGTATTTGTTCGAATATCACTTCGAATTTTATTTTTATCCTGTTTGTTAATCGATTGCGTTAATCGATTTCTGAATGATTTAGAAAGAAGGGTTTCTCTTGACAAGATTGATTCTCCCGACCTTGATTTTTCCTGATCAGGCCGGACTAAAGGCAGACATCGAACGAATTGCAGCGCTGGGCGCTGATGGCATTGAAATCCGGCGTGAGCGGCTGGAACCTGAGGAAAGCTTATTCCAGCAGGCGGGCCGGCTGCTTCGGGAAAAAAACTTAAGTCCCGTCGTTTATTCCGTACCAGCCGATTTCTGGCAGGACGGCAGGATAAATCCGGATTTCGAGCTTTATGCCAGAGAAGCAAAGAGCCTTGGTGCTGGCTTCATCAAATTCGGCTTGGGCAATCCGCCGGAGCAGATGGATGCAAAAAGTCTTGTCGCCATCCTGCAGAAGCTGCCCTGCCGCCTGCTGGTGGAAAACAGCCAACTTGCCCTGCATGGCGGCACTGCTAAGGCCTTTGCCCGCTTCTTCCTGCAGCTGCCGCAGGGGCTTGCAGCCATGACGTTTGACACGGGCAATTGGCAGACCGTAGGGGAGTCCGCAGATGAAGCGTATGCAATGCTGCAAAAATACATCACCTACGTCCATATCAAAGGGGTTCGGAAAAAAGCGGCAGGCTGGGACAGCATCCCGGTGAAAGCAGATGATGTCTGGTTCAGCCGCTGCCGCGGGCACGCGCTGGCCGCTGTGGAATTTCCGCTGCAGGACCCCGCAAAAGAAGGTAAGTTCTGGCTCAGCCAGTTGAGAGGAGAGAAGAAAATGAAACGATTCCTGACATTTGGTGAACCGATGGTCATGTTTACGGCACAGTCGGAAGGCGATCTGGCCGACCAGATGATGTTCCGCAAGTTCGTGGCCGGTGCGGAAACGAACGTTGCGACCGGCATGGCGCGTCTGGGCTACGAATCGTATTTTGCCAGCCGCGTCGGCAGGGATTCGCTGGGACGCTTCATCAAGAAGGCCCTCGCAAAAGAAGGCATCCATATGAATTTTGTCTCTACCGATGACAAATGGCCAACGGGCTTTCAGCTGAAATCGCATACGACACACGGAGACCCCGAAGTCGAGTACTTCCGCGAATTCGCGGCCTTCCGCCATATCCCATGTGAGGGCATGACGGATATGCTGATGGGCATGGACCATCTGCATGCCACGGGCATTCCGCTGGCTCTTTGCGAAAACACCAGGCAGTACGGCTTTCAGATGCTGAAGGCCGCGAGAGCCGCGGGCCTAAGCATCAGCTTTGACCCGAATCTGCGTCCGAATCTCTGGTCTTCGCGCGAAGAGATGGTTCGCGTCACGAATGAAGCCGCGGCCCTTGCCGACTGGTTTCTGCCGGGCATCCATGAGGGCGAAATCCTTACTGGTTTCAAAGAGCCTGAGGCCATCGCCGACTTTTATCTGAAACGCGGCGTGAAGCTCGTCATCATCAAGCTCGGTAAGGAAGGGGCCTTCTTCAAGGCCAAAGACGGACGCAGCGGCATGATGCCGGGTGTGCAGAACGTCAAGGTGGTCGACACGGTCGGTGCCGGCGATGGCTTTGCCGTCGGCGCGGTCAGCGCTCTTTTGGAAGGCTGTACGGAGCTTGAGGCACTGCAGCGCGGCAATGCGATTGGCGCTTTGGCCGTGCAGTTCCCCGGCGACAGCGACGGCCTGCCGACAAGGCCGGTTCTTCGAGATTATATGAATGCCGTTTACGCCAGGATTGCCTGAAAATAGGGGTTAGGGAAAAATGAAAGGATGAGATTTCCATGGCAAAGGTTTTAAGTGCAAAAAGATGGTATCGTTTGATGCCTGTTGTATTCATTACGTATAGTTTGGCCTATCTGGACCGCGCAAACTTCAGCTTCGGTTCAGCCAGCAGCATGGCCTCGGATCTTATGATTACGCCGGCCGTTTCCTCGCTGCTCGGTGCACTGTTCTTCCTCGGTTACTTCTTCTTCCAGGTCCCGGGTGCTGCTTATGCGGAAAAACGCAGCGCGAAAAGACTGGTTTTTGTCTCGCTGATTCTCTGGGGCTTCCTGGCTGCCGCTACGGGCATGCTTTCGGACCCGACCCAGCTGATGATTGTCCGCTTCATGCTCGGCGTAGTCGAAAGTTTCGTCATGCCGGCCATGCTCGTCTTCCTCTGCCATTGGTTCACGAAGAAAGAACGCTCCCGCGCGAATACCGTTCTCATTCTCGGCAACCCTGTCACCGTCCTTTGGATGTCCATCGTTTCGGGCTATTTCCTTCATCTCTTTGGCTGGCGCATGATGTTCATCATCGAAGGCATTCCTTCCTTGATTTGGGCGTTTGTCTGGTATAAACTGGTCAACGATCACCCGCGTCAGGCAAAATGGCTGAAAAAAGAAGAACGCGATGCCATTGAAGAAGAACTGGCAGCCGAACAGAAGGGCATCAAGCCGGTCAAGAATTACCGCGAAGCATTCCGCAACAAAAAAGTCATTGCACTCTGCGCACAGTATTTCCTTTGGAGCATCGGCGTTTACGGCTTCATGATGTGGCTGCCGTCCATCCTGAAATCGGCTCCGAACATGGATATCGTCACGACGGGCTGGCTCAGCTCTGTTCCGTACCTCCTCGCCATCATCGGCATGGTCGCTGCTTCGTACTTCTCGGATAAACTTCTCAACCGCCGCGATTTCGTCTGGCCGTTCCTGTTCATCGGTGCCATTGCCTTCTACGGCTCGTTCCTCATCGGCAGCTCCAGCTTCATCATCTCCTATGTCCTGCTCGTGCTGGCCGGCGGCATGATGTACGCACCGTATGGTCCGTTCTTCGCCTTCATCCCGGAGATGCTGCCGTCGAACGTTGCCGGCGGCGCCATGGCCCTCATCAACAGCTTCGGTGCACTCGGCAGCTTTGTCGGTGCTTTCCTCGTCGGCCTGCTCAACAGCTATACGGGCAGCTACGGTGCTTCCTATATCTTCATGGCCTGCTCGCTGCTCATCGCCTCGGCCATCACGTACCGCGTCTTTACGGTAAAAAAAACGACAGCAGAAGGAGATCTGAATCATGACAACAACGAAATTTCAACTCGCGCTTGACCGCTTTTCCATTGAAGAAGCCTTAAAAATCGCTCAAAAGGCAGCCGATGAAGTGGATTGGCTGGAAATCGGCACATCGCTCGTGAAAGAATTTGGCATGGCAAGTGTCCGGGCCTTTCGTCAGGCATTCCATGACAAAGTCCTGTTAGCGGACACGAAAACCATTGACAACGCCATTTACGAGGCAAAGATTGCCTACGATGCCGGCGCAGACATCATCACGGTCATGGGCTGCGGCCCTGAGGTCACGATTGAGCTCGTGGCAGAAGAAGCACGGAAACGCAAAAAAGACTATATGATCGATTTGCTCAACACGACGCTGGACTGTCAGCGAAAACTGAGGGATGCTTTCCCCGATGCCGTGTTCTGCCTGCACACGAGCAAGGATGTGCAGGAACACGGGCAGGCTGCAGCTGCAGAGGATATTTCCTGGCAGGGACGCCGTCTGGCTGTGGCCGGCGGCATCAAGAAGGAGACGATTGGCGCCATCGCTGCCCGTCTCGCCCCTGAGGTCTATATCATCGGCGGGGCCATCACGAAGCAGGAAGACCCGCGCGCTGCAGCCAAAGCCCTGCGCAGCCTCATCAAATAACGCTGTAAATAGAAAGATAGGAAGGATTCACATCATGGAAAATACAATGAAAAAAATTCTGGCAGAGATCGCTGGTGTCATGGATAAAATGAACGAACAGGATGTCGAGGATGTGGCAAACCGCCTGGAAAAAGCGCCGCGCATCTTCGTGATTGGTGAGGGCCGCAGCGGCCTGATGGCCCGTGCCTTTGCCATGCGTCTCATGCATCTCGGTGCCGTCTCCTACGTCATTGGTGAGACCATCACGCCGTCGATTGCCAAAGGAGATGTTTTGGTTGCCATTTCCGGCTCGGGCCGCACACATCATGTCGTCTGGACAGCCGCAAAGGCCAAAGAAGAGGGCGTTTTTGTACAGGCCCTGACCACGAATCCGGATGGGGACCTCGCCAAGACGGCCGATGCGGCCCTGATTGTCCCGGCTGCGACGAAATTCCGCCGTGAGGGAGAAGCTCCGAGCATCCAGCCTCTCGGCTCCCTTTTCGACCAGAGTGCCCATATTGTCTTTGATGCCATCTGCCTGAAATACGCTGAGGCAAAGAAAATCAGCCAGCAGGCGGCGTTCCAGAAGCACAGCAATCTGGAATCCTGAGTCTCAGTTTAAGTGAAATTTCTATCCTATAAAGAAAAGGATGGTCTTCATGCATTATCTTGAAAAATATAGGACCTTACAACAGATTGCAGCGCAAGGACTCATTGCCGTGGTGCGCGGCCGCACCATGGAAGAGGGCATCCGCACTGCAGAGGCCTGCATTGCCGGCGGGGTCAGGATCATCGAGCTTGCCTTTACGACGCCGCAGGCAACAAGGGCCATCGAAACGCTGACGAAAAAATACGCTCAGATAGATGATGTTGTCATCGGTGCCGGCACGGTGCTCGAACCGACTTCCGCGCGTCTCGCCATTCTTTCCGGTGCCAAGTTCATCGTCTCCCCGACCTTTGATGAAGAAGTGGTCCGGCTCTGCAATCTCTACCGCGTAGCCTGCTGTCCCGGTGTCATGACGCCGGATGGCGTCACGAAGGCCTTGTCCGCAGGTGCCGATATCATCAAGATGTTCCCCGGCGACCTGCTAGGTCCGCGCGCAATTAAGGACATCCACGGCCCGCTGCCGCAGGCCCCTCTGATGCCGTCCGGCGGTGTCTCTCTTGAAAACATCGCAGCCTGGCTGCAGG
The DNA here is from genome assembly GCF_051886055.1 of Mitsuokella apri. Classification (NCBI taxonomy): domain Bacteria; kingdom Bacillati; phylum Bacillota; class Negativicutes; order Selenomonadales; family Selenomonadaceae; genus Mitsuokella; species Mitsuokella apri. The sequence goes on from NZ_JBJEXT010000039.1 coordinate 105,222, forward strand.
CCGGCTGCATCGCTGTTTCTGCCGGCAGCAGCCTCACAGCTCCCGCGAAGCACAGTGATTTCCAGGGCGTAGAACGGATGGCCCAAAAATTCACGGCGGCCGTAAAGGAAGCGCTGGGACAGGTACCTGCAGAGCCTGTATTGACACCAGTAGCCTGAAAAAGTCCAGTACTGGACTTTTTCATCAAGGCCAATCAGAGCCAATTGAAAAAATCCCGATACACGAGCCATGTATCGGGATTTTTCTATATTAAATTAAGGGGAGAGGGTGAACTGTATGATTTAGCCGCGCGGCGGGAAGGAGACGACGAGGAGCATCTTGAAGGGCTCAACGCCGTAGACGGCATGCGGGTGATTGGCCGGCATGACGATGGAGTCGCCTTTCGTGAGCTCGTAGTCCTTGCCGTCAATCGTAATGCGTCCTTTGCCGTCGAGGGCAACGACGAGGGCATCGCCCTTTGATTCGTGCGTGCTGATGCCTTCGTCTTTGGCGAAAGCAAACAGCGTGATGCCGACGCCGTCATTCTGTATGAGGGTCTTGCTCACGACCTGACCGTCTGCATAGGCGACCGAGTCAGCCAGTTTGAGTACTTCGGCTTTTGAGATATTTCTAAGGATTTCACTCATGTTGCATGACCTCGCTTTCTTTTTCTGTCTTTATCATAGAACGGAACACCGCCTTTGTTTGTCATCATGGCAACAATTCACAAAATACGCGCTGACAATCGTTTTCCGCAACTGACAAATAACCCGGCGCATGAGCAGTACGCCGGGTTATTTGCTGTGTATTATATCTTAGGAGAGCTTTGCGCTTCTTGAAAAGAAGTGCTAACGAAAGCCTATAGATAATATAGCACATATGAGAATGAATATCAATAGTATTTTTAAAATTTTTCATAACGAAAGAGGACCCGGCTCTGCTCAGCCAGGTCCTCTCGTCCGTTTCATCGTTAGCGATGAAAGCTCTCCTGAAAAGTATTGTAACACAGGATGCAAGTTTTGTCGTGTGATTGAGTCGCAAAAGGATTTTTTCCAACTTTGTCGAATACAAAAGTAGAGATGTAAAACTCTTAGTAACAGAAGGGAAGTCAGTAAAATGAGTACGGAATTTTTAGGGAAGAAGGCCTGCATTGCGCCGGAAGGCGTTTTTATCATCGGGACGTACGATGAAAACGGTGTGCCGAATGCCATGAATGCGGCCTGGGGCGCGCAGTCGGACTATGATGAGATTACCTTGTTCCTTGCACCGCATAAGACGACGGACAATGTCAAGAAGACGAAGGCCTTCACGGTGGCTTTTGCGACGAAGGATACGGTCGAAATCGCCGACTACTTCGGCGTCGAGACGGGCCGCAAAGTCAACAAGATCGAAAAGGCCGGCTGCCATGTCCATAAGAGCGCGCATGTCAACGCGCCGATCATCGAGGAATTTCCGGTGACGCTCGAATGCGAGATGAAGAGCTACGATGACGAAACGGGCATCCTCGTCGGCAAAATTATTGCCGAGCAGGCAGATGATTCCGTTCTGACGGACGGCAAGGTTGACTACGACAAACTCCAGCCGATTATTTTCGATATCGCGACCATGACCTACCGTGTCATCGGCCCTGTCGTAGGCAAGGCCTTTCACGATGGGATGAAGCTAAAAGCCTAAGTAATAAGTAAGATCATACAAGCGGTATTCGCGGTGATTTTTTTGAAGCATAAGAAGCTCCCGACAAATGAGCAGTCTGTCGGGAGCTTTTGTATGTCATAGTTCATCGCCTTTGTCGCGGCAGTAGTTGACGAGGGCGTCGATGAAGGCGCGGGCTGCGTGGGAGAGGTAGGATTTTTTGCGCCAGGCGATGAGGGCATGGCGGCGGGGGCGTGTCGGGAGGGCCGCATAGCAGGGGGCTGTCTGGGGCTTGAAGGCGCGCAGCAGCGTCATCGGGAGCAGCGTGGCGCCGAGTCCTGCACTCGCGAGTGTCAGGGCCGTTTCCATGCTGCGTGTCTGCAAGTAGATTTTAGGCGTGAAGCCGGCTTCGGCGCAGATATTCAGAAGCTGCTGGTGGAGTTTCTGCTCACTGTGCATCTGGATGAACGGCGTGTCCTTGAGAAGCTCCATCGGCAGAATGGGCAGAGTCTGCTGGCAGTCTTTTGGCAGGTGATACTGCTGCGAAAGTTCGTGGTTGGCCGGCAGTACGAGAATCATTTCCTCAGAATAGAGCTCCGCAAAGGCAAAGGCATCGGTATCGACCGGCTGCGTCGCGATGATGAGGTCGGCTTCGCCGGAGAGCACGGATTCTTCGAGTCGCTTTGAGGTGTGTTCGGCAAGCTGCAGGCGGATGCCGGGATATTTTTCCTGAAACTGCGGCAGGAAGGCTGCGAGAAAATATGTGCTGCGGAATGGCGAGCTGCCGACGACGAGATTGCCTTTCGCGCAGCCGAGCTCATCTTCGACATAGCGGTGGAACTCGGTCTCGAGCTCGGCGATGTGCTGGCCGGTCTCCAGATATTTTTTGCCGATGGTCGTGAGGCGCAGGGGCTGGGAGCCGCGGTCAAACAGCGGGGCCCCGATTTTCTTTTCCACATTTTTTAAGAGCTGGGATAGAGAAGGCTGGGAGATGTAGAGTTTTTCGGCCGCGCGGGATATCGAACCCGTCTCGGCAATCGTGCGGATGTACTGAAAATGACGGCTTTCCATGATAAATACTGCTACTTAAAACATAGACAAATATGTCTATATCAAGATGTTTTGCCGCAGCCTCGCGGCTTGCGGTTCCTTCTTCATTGTACACTCTTTGGCTCTGAGCAAAGCTCATCAACTACTCGAGGGGGTTCTGTACTCCAAAGGCGTAAATTCCCGACTAGCCATCGGTACATATATCGGCGTTCTTGGACTTAAACGACCCGATATTCTGTTGCATCCCGCAGATTGAGTGCAGCGTTGAGATCGCGGTCAGCCGTATAGCCACACTTTGGGCAGACATACACGCGGTCTTTGAGTTTCAAGCCTTTGTGAATGTGCCCGCAGGCATGGCAGGTTTTGGAACTTGGGTAAAACCTGCCCACGACTCGCACTTCGATGCCGATAACTTCTGCCTTGCGTTTCAGTTTCGACAGGAACGAATGGAACCGTTCTGCCGCAACTGCTTTTGCGAGATGCCTGTTCTTCATCATGCCTTTGATGTTCAGGTCTTCCACGGTAATGAAGCTTGGTTTTTGCTTCACGATTTCGTGGATGGCCTTATTTTCGTGGTTTTCGCGGATTTGTTCAATCCGCTGATGAAGTTTCTGCACCTTGATTTTTTGTTTGTCAATGTTTGCAGAGGCTGCAGCAGGTACACCGCCTTTCTTCTTTCGAAACTCATATTTCCGGCTGAGCTGCCTCTGCATCCTTCTCAGCTGCTTCTCCAGTCGTCTGACTTTTGAAGATTTATTGATATTTTTGAAGGACTGACCATTGCTGACAATCGCCAGATCCTTGATACCTAAATCAATTCCTACACCTTCGTCCTGCGGATGGTAGGATGCCTCCAAATCGTTGTTGTATTTGGACTTCTCATCGACATCTGCCACAACAGAAACATAGAATCTGCCTGACTGATAAGAAACAGTACCGCTTATGATGGCGATGCCAACGGGCAGGTACCCGTATTCTTTCAGCTTTACCTGCTTCAGGGTCGGTATCATCAATTTATGCCGCCATATCTTCCAGTCACCCTTGTTGTTTCGCGGAAAATATAGTTTCACGTCCTGCCGGGATTTCTTTTTGAAACGCGGGAATCCTGCCTGTCCCTTGAAGAACTTCTTAAAGGCAGCTTCGGCATTGACAAGAGCTTTCTTGCGGGCTTTTGCCCCGCATTCGTTTATCCAGGGCAGTTCCTTTTTCAGCTTGTGATTGACATACTTATCGAAGTCATTGGCCGAAACGAAATGCTTCTGATGGCTGTCGAGTATGCCACGCTGATACATCCGGTAAAGCTTCTTATTGTAGGCGATGTACTGATTGTACAGGAAGCGGCAGACGCCGATGGAGCGGATAATCTTATTGGTCTGCTCCATTGTCGGAGCAATTTCCGTTTTGAATGCCTTTAGCAATCGTCTCATCTCCTTCGATTTGCTTCTTGTATTTCCGCAGGCCATACAGACGGTCTGAGAATACATGGAGAATGCTTACGATATCCTGTACGAGTTCTTCATGCGGAGACAGCTTTTCATTTTTGACGACAATAATCTCCGTATTGAACTTATTACAGAATCTCTCGAACCAGTCAAAGCCGAAGCGTACAAACCGGTCCTTGTGTGTCACCAGTATGGTCTTAACTTTCCCTTCCATGACTTCGTTCAGGAGCTGATTCCACTTTTTTCGGTTATAGTTCAACCCACTGCCAAAGTCGCGGATAATGGTATCCACAATCATGCCTTTTGCATTGGCATAGGTTTGCAGAAAATCGACCTGATTCTCGAGATCATCTGCCTGATTTCGGGTCGATACCCTTGCATAAATCACAACGGTACGGGTGTCCGCAGCTTTGGAGATCCCTTTAAACTGTAGGTATTGTTCATAAGTATAGTATCTGCGATTCGTAGGGGAACGATTTGCTTTCAAGATTCCTTGGTTATCCCAACGCTGCAGTGTTCTGACTGACACGTTGAGAAGCTCCGCAAATTCTTTCGGTTTATAATTTGTAATATTGGATGTGTTCATAATGTATCCTTTCTCCACATCCTCATTATATTACAAATGTGTATATTTATCTATGTAATTAGTTACTTATAAATTCCTCCTTATAGCTTTTCCCTTATAAAATTTTCCCTTCATTAAATACCTGCTTATATTATACAATGTTTTCGCGCAATGCAAAAGGCTGCCGGACCTGCGGCAGCCTTTGCTGTATGTGAGAAAAAGATAAGTGGGAAAGGCGGATGTTTACTTCTGCGGGTAGAAGCCGGACGGCTGGCCCGAGAGGTTGACGAGGATATTCTTCATCTGCGTGTAGTGTTCGAGGATGACTTTGTGCGTCTCACGGCCAATGCCCGACTGCTTGTAGCCGCCAAACGGCGAACCTTCAGGAATTTGGTTGTACGTATTGACCCAGACGCGGCCCGTCTCAATGGAGCTGGCAACGCGGAATGCACGGTTGATATCCTGAGTCCAGACAGCACCGCCGAGACCGTAATCGCTGTCATTGGCCATCTTGATGACCTCTTCTTCCGTCTTGAACTTGATGACGACAGCCACAGGTCCGAAGATTTCCTCACGGGCGACGCGCATATCATTTGTGGCATTCGTGATGAGCGTCGGCTTCATGAAAATGCCGTTCTTGAGCTCACCGTCGACTGCCTGTTCACCGCCGCAGGCGATGGTTGCGCCTTCTTTTTTGGCGAGTTCGACATAGGAAAGGACCTTGTCGAGCTGGGATTTGTAGATGGTCGCACCGAGCTGCGTGTCTTCTTTCCACGGCAGGCCAATCTTAACTTTATTGAAGCGTTTGACAAGCTCTGCTACAAATTCGTCGTAAATACCTTCCTGAACGAAGATGCGCGAGCCGGCGCAGCAGACCTGCCCCTGGTTGAAGAGAATGCCGAGCTGGGCACCGTCATAGGCTTGTTCAAGGTTGCAGTCGTCGAAGAAAATATTGGCCGATTTGCCGCCGAGCTCAAGCGTTGCCGGAATGAGCTTTTCGGCTGCGGCTTTGGCGACAGAAAGTCCGACTTCCGTGGAGCCCGTAAACGCGAGCTTGCGGAAGCCCTTGTGGTCGAGCATGTATTGGCCGGCTCTTGAGCCTGCGCCCGTGATGACGTTGAAAACGCCCGGCGGCAGGATATCTTTGATGAGGTCGGCAAAGTACAGAACGGAAAGGGAGGTCGTCTTCGATGGCTTCAGGACCGTGCAGCAGCCGCTGGCGAGCACCGGTGCGAGCTTCCAGGCAGCCATGAGGAACGGGAAGTTCCACGGGACAATCTGGCCGACAACGCCGATTGGTTCACGCAGGATGATGCTCATCGTCGTATTGTCGAGCATCGTAGCCGAGCCTTCTTCGGCGAGAATGCAGCCGGCAAAATAACGGAAATGTGCAGCGGAGAGCGGCACGTCGATGTTTTTCGTCTCGCGGATGGGCTTGCCGTTGTCAAGGGTCTCGATCAGGGCGAGCTCGTCGGTATGTGCATCGATGATGTCGGCAATCTTGTTGAGAAGGGCTGCACGTTCCTTGACCGTAGTCTTTTTCCACGTGGCAAAAGCCTTCCAAGCTGCGTCTACAGCAGCATCAACATCCTGCGGCGTGGCCTCTGCGCAGCTCGCAAGTTTATCGCCCGTAGCGGGGCAGAAAGAATCAAATGTCTTGCCATCGGCCGCTGGACGCCAGGTCCCGCCGATGAAAAGGCCGTACTGACTGTTTAATTTTGTCTCTGGAATCATGATAATCCCTCCTATATATTGGATTGAAAAATTATTTTTTATGTGAAAGCATTTTTTGCTTTACAGGCTTTTCGATTTTTCGGTTTTCAGGATGCCTGCTTCTGTGCGCCGGAATTTTTTATTTCCGGTGCATTTTTGATGGACTCGGGCAGTCCGGGCAGCTCCGGACGCGTGATCAGGCGGCCAAGGCGTGTGCCGGAAAGATAATTGAAGATCCATTTAAAAGTGACGGTGATATTGCTGTGGAACCCTGCCTTGGTGAGCAGATGAATCCAGAGCCAGGCCGACCAGGCGAGAAAGCCGTGAACGCGCAGCGGACCTGCTGCCATGACAGCTTCACTGCTGCCGATAATGGCCATGACGCCTTTGCTCTTGTAATGGAAATGTTCCGGCTCTTCGCCGCGCAGTTCATGCAGAATGTTCTTGGCTGCAAGTTCTCCTTCGGCCAGCGCGACCGGCGCAAGTGTCGGCAGAGGCCGCTGCTCACCTGGTTGCGTGTAGCTCGAGCAGTCGCCGACGGCAAAGATATCATTGCTGCCCTGCAGGTGAATCGTATCGTCAATGAGCAGGCGTTTGCCGCGGTCTTTTTCACAGGTGAAGCCACTGAGACACTCTACAGGGCGTACACCTGCCGACCAGACGACGGTTTTTGTTTTGAGCGTAGAGCAGGGCGCATCTTTTGGAGCACTGCTCGGACGGTAGGAAAGCGTCTCGCCGTCATAGCCTGTTACGAGCATCGAACACTGAACGTCAATGCGTTTCTTCTGCAGAACATGCAGGGCATCTTCGCGGAGATTTTCGGGCATCATGCCGAGCACGCATTTATCGGCCCCGATTAAATGGATGCTGACTTCATCGAAATTGATATGATGGAACTCTTTCTGCAGGACATCGTAGACGAGTTCGGAAACGCCGCCTGCGCCCTCGACGCCAATCGGACCGGCGCCGACAAAGACGAAAGTCAGCAGGGCTTTGCGCTTCTCCGGGTCTGTCTCGGCAGAGGCTTCTTCAAAAACGCTCAGGAGATGACTGCGGATGCGAATGGAATCCTGCAGAGTCTTCAGAGGGAACGCGTTGCGTTCCACTTCTTTATTGCCAAAGAAATTCGGCGTCGAGCCAAGCGCGATAATCAGGTAATCGTAGGGAACATCCCCATGGCTTGTCTTGACAATTTTTTCTTCCGGCTGAATGCCGCTGACCTCTGCCAGCAAGAAATCAACATTATTTGCTTTTTTAAAGAATCCGCGAATGGGGTAGACGACCTCATCCGTTGAGAGCATCGATGTCGCTACCTGATAAAGGAGCGGCTGGAATACCTGGTAGTTGTTGTGATCGATGATCAGTACATCCACCGGCTGATTGGCCAGCTTCTGTGCTGCTTTTATGCCGCCGATGCCTCCACCGAGGATGACGACGCGTGGCCGTTCTTTCATGTCCAATCCCGCCTTTCTGCAGGTTTTCTATAAAATGAAGAAGAAAACCTGTTTCTTCATAAAATGTTGGAACATCCGTGTGATGTTCGTCACATTTTTTGATAGTTATTTTATTTCAATATTTATTATCTTTTAAGTATATTATACACTTATAAACAAGAAAGATAAAATACTAAAAATTTATGGTATATAGCATAACGATATTTTTTTATCATGGTTCATATTGTTTTGTGCATATTTTCACGAAAGTTATAGGCCTGTGCTTATGTTCCATATAGGTGAACTTTGTTACACCTTGAACGGAATGTTGCTTTTGGCAGTTGATTTTTATGAGAATTAGCGCTATCTTTTCGTATATTGTCTTTGTTTAATACAATATATATAGGCAAAAACCTATTGATAATTTAAAATATCTAGTATTATACTTAATCTCGCTGACGTCGTATAATAAAGACAACAAAGCGAACAACAAAAGCGCATGAAAAGAATAAGAGAAAACAAGTTCTGTATTATATAGGGAGGTTTTTGCGATGTCGTTAACGTATTATTTCCTGCCGACCCGTAATGTTTTTGGTGAAGGTGCTGTCAAAGAAGCCGGCAAACTCATGAAGAGCCTCGACGGCACGCATCCGATGATTGTCACCGATGCTTTCCTTGCAAAATCCGGCATGGCCGATGAATTGAAGAAAATTCTTGAAGACGAGGGCCTGCCGACCTTTATTTTCGGCGGTGCCGAGCCAAACCCGACGGATAAGAATGTTGTCGCTGGTGTCAAGGCGTTCCAGGAGCAGGGCTGCGACTGCATCATCTCACTTGGCGGCGGTTCGTCCCATGACTGTGCCAAGGCTATCGGCCTCATCGCAGCCAACGGCGGCGAGATTTATGATTATGAAGGCATTGACATTTCGAAGAATAAGATGGTGCCTTTGATGGCAGTCAATACGACGGCCGGTACGGCTTCTGAGATCACGCGTTTCTGCATCATCACGGATACGCGCCGCAAGGTCAAAATGGCCATCCTCGATTGGCGTGTCACGCCGCAGATCGCCATCAACGATCCGGTGCTCATGAAGGGCATGCCGCCGCGCCTGACGGCTGCCACGGGTATGGATGCCCTGACGCACGCAATTGAGGCCTATGTTTCCTCCGCTGCGAACCCGCTGACGGATGCCGCTGCCCTGCAGGCCATCAACATGATTCAGAAGTACCTGCCAAAAGCTGTGGCCAATGGCGATTATCTCTATGCCCGTGACAAAATGGCTTATGGTCAGTACCTCGCCGGCATCGCCTTCAACAATGCTTCGCTCGGCTACGTCCATGCGATGGCACATCAGCTCGGCGGTGTCTACAACCTGCCGCATGGTGTCTGCAATGCCATCCTGCTGCCGTATGTCTGTGAGTTCAACCTCATCAGCAACCTCAACCGCTTCCGCGATATCGCCCGCGCTATGGGCGAGGTCATTGACGGTCTCAGCACGAACGAAGCGGCTGACAAGGGCATCGCTGCTATCCGCCGCCTGAGCCGCGAGGTCGGCATTCCGCGCACGCTCAAGGAACTCGGCGTACAGCCTGAGGACTTCGAGCTCATGGCTGAAAATGCCCTCAAAGATGCCTGCGCTCTCACGAGTCCGCGCAAATACACGAAGGGCGAAGTTGTCGAACTCTATCGCCGCGCTTACGAAGGCGACTGGGTCGACGCAACCTGCTGATTCTTTCACATTACTGATATCCCCTGTTATACGCAAAATGGCTGCTGCATTTTAAGATGCGGCAGCCATTTTTGCTGTATGTGCTGTATGCAGAGATTTATTTTTCGATTTTATGGCACCAAATGGCATCGGTCAATAGCAGCACCGCGACAATGAAGAACATCTGCCGGATGCCGAAGACAGCGGCGAGATGGCCGCCTAAGAAAGCTCCGGAGAACATGCCGATGAACTGCGCTGACTGGTTGAAACCGTAGATGCGGCCAAGGCAGAAGGAAGGCGTCAGATTGCGGATGAGTGTATTGATGGACGGCATGAGGCCTGCAACCGCGACCCCATGGATGAAGCGCAGCAGGGCGAGCTGCCACGGCGAGGTGACGAGTCCCTGCGGGATGGAGACGGCGCCGGCAAGCAGCAGGCAGACCGGCAGGACCTTCTGCGCACCGATTTTATCGGAGAGATGCCCGATTTTTGAGGCGAACAGCATGCTGGCGAAGCCGGCGCTTGAGTATAGCACAGCGCGAAGCCGTCAAAAAAGAATGCCCCCGTTTTGTCAACTGGTTGGCGACTGACAAAACGGGGGCATTTCTATCATAAAGGATGCAGAAGGCATCCCTTATAAATGTGATAATAAGTGGTCAATAGACGATAACTGGCGTGTTTTTATCGACGTTCTGGTAAATCTCGGCAGCTTTTGCCGGCGGCAGGTTGATGCAGCCATGGGAGCCGTTGGTACGGTAGGTCTGACCGCCGAAGGTTTGGCGCCACGGGGCATCGTGCAGGCCGACATTGCGGTTGAACGGCATCCAGTATTTGACTTTGGAATCGTATCCCTGACCGCTGAGCATCGCATCACGCGTTTTGTACGTAATGCCGTAGATGCCTTTCGGTGTAGCATGGCCGCGCGTCGGATTGCCCGAAACGAAATAACTTTCGAGGACGCATTTGCCATCTTTATAGAGCCAGAGATACTGTTCGTGCAGATTGACTTCGACGTAGCTCGTACCCCAGTCTTTTGGGGCATGGACGGCCGCGGTCTGGGCGTAAATCGGTTCGCAGGCAGCGCTTTGTTTCTTTGCAAGCAGGTCGAGGAGATGAGCCGTTTCCTGCTCCTGATCGATGCGCCAGCCGTAGTCGCCCTGCGTGATTTTGATGTCCTGACCCGTTGAGGTGTGGAAGTCACGCGTCGTATAAGCCGTGTCGTATTTGTCGGCAAGCTCTTTGACGAAGGCCTTGACCTGGTCCTTGTCAAAGGAAACACTGCCATCCTCGTCTTCCTTAAGCCACGAGAGGATGCGGTCGCTGTCAAGCGTTTCGCTCTGGTCGCCAATCTGGTAGGTGATGGTGACTCCCGCGTAATCCTTCTGGGCCTGCTGCATCGGCGTGAGCTGGACCTCGGCTTTTTTGCCAAAAAGTCCGCCTCCCGACTGACTCGAGAGGGCAAACCCGCTGCAGGCAATCAGGATGAACACGCAGACGGCACCCAGAATCATGAGATATTGCTTTCGCTCCATAAAAATCATTCCTTTGAAGAGCGTTAAAATGAATTCTTTCACCAATTTACCACATAATGCGCTGGAATGCAAAGGGTGACAGCAATTTCCTTTGACAATGCAGGAAATATCTGCGGGACCGCATAAAAGAAACGGAAAAAGTCCAGTACTAGACTTTTTCCGTTTCTTGACGAAGCCGATTTTTTATTTGTATCTGCACTTCGACGAGGGGTTCGCTGCCATTGGCAAGGGCCTTTAGGCAAAAACACTGCGGAGCGAAGGCGGTCAGGCCAATCTCGCAGGAAGCAGCAACAGGGATTGTTTCGATAAAATCCCGCAGTTCCTCTTCCTGCAGGGGAAAATTCATCAGCAGATAAGTACCGAGATGAGTATAGCCTTCGTACTGTGTCAGGCCGGCATAGTCAAAAGGATTGTCTTTCGGGGTAAAGCGAAGGTTGTCAAAGTAGACGAGCTCGTCTGCCTGGTAGATTTTCACGCGCGAACGGTAAAGACGGTAAAGAAAATGTTCCCCGCGGGCTGCGCGTCCGCAGGCGAGGATATCAGAATAAAACAGCCTGCTGGAAGCATCCCTGAGCTCGATATGAAACGTATTGCGAAAGGCCGAGTCCGCAAAGGGCAGGACGGGCAGCGGCGCGTAAAAAAGCGTGGCGTTTCTGCCGACCTCGATATGGCCGCTGCGCACGGCCTCGCCCTCGTCCATGCGGTGAATCTTTTCGTAGGACTGCGAGAGAAATTCTGCTTTGGCGCCGTCTTCGAGGCAAATATCGACATCCTGACGGTCACCGGCCATGGTGCCGGCTGAAACCTTCACGACCATGATCTGCAGAAAGCCCTGCTGATGAAAGGGACGTAAGATTTTGTAGGGAGCCGTAAAAAAGAGTTCCCGGATTTTTCCGGGAGCAATGACGAGGGAAAGCTTTGAGGTGCGTCCAAAAGCATTTTCACCGGCGGGAACGTCAGCAGCGGACTGCGTATGTTTTTGTGCATCCATATATGTCACGTCTTTCAAATTTTAAGCCTTGGCAGCAGGGAACGGGTTCGGGACATCTTCCAAAAGGACGTTGTGGCGAATCCAGTTGATGATGGTGTCAACGCCTTCTTTTTTCATGAGATTCGTGAAGAGGAAGGGCCGCGGGCCGCGCATTTTTTTGGCATCGCGTTCCATGACGCCGAGGTCGGCCCCGACATAGGGGGCAAGGTCTTTTTTGTTGATGACGAGCAGGTCAGAGCGCGTGATGCCCGGACCGCCTTTGCGGGGAATCTTATCGCCCTCGGAGACGTCGATGACAAAAATCGTGGCATCGGCGAGTTCGGGGCTGAATGTCGCCGAAAGATTGTCGCCGCCGCTCTCGATGAAGACAATCTGCGTGTCGGGAAAACGGTCCGTGAGCTCTTCAACGGCTTCCAGGTTCATCGAGGCATCTTCGCGGATGGCCGTGTGAGGGCAGCCGCCGGTCTCGACGCCTAAGATGCGCTCGCGCTCCATGGCGGAATGCTTGACAAGGAATTCGGCATCTTCTTTCGTGTAGATATCATTCGTGACGACGCAGATGCTGTAGATATCGTGAAGCTTCCTCGTCAGGGCTTCAATCAAGGCTGTCTTGCCGGAGCCGACAGGTCCGGCAACGCCGATTTTGACATAGGACATGATGATTCTTCTTTCTATATAAATGAAATCACGACATGTAGAGGCGTGAGTAAAGGACTTCGTGCTGCATGGCCCGGATATCGAGGCCGGGCGAGGCGAGACCGAGGTCGTCCTCGTCTGCTTCGAAAACGCGGTCAATGATGGCACTGTACTTCGTGCGGAAAGAGGCGACGAGGCGTGCGCCATCCGTCTGCGAGAGCGGAATGAGCTTGACGCAGGTGTTGATGAGGGCTGAAAGCTGCGCGTAGAAATAATGAAGCAGAGCCTGCCGCTCCGGCAGGTGCAGGGCAGCAGCAAGTGTCCCGTAACATATGGGATGCGTACAGGAATGCTGCGTTTCTTTTACGTAGGCTGCGAACTTCGGCTCAAAGGGAAGTCCGATTTTCTGGACGTTCTTTGCCAGGCGTCGGCCGAGTTTCTGCAGGGCCTCACGCGGTTCACGCGGAACCTTGGCAGCACGCAGTTCTGTTTCAAGCTGCAGGAGCTTTTCGAGACCGTCGGTCTCAGGAAAATACTCGTAGGCAAGTCTCGCGGCCAAGAGTTCGCTGTAGAGAAAACTGCCAGAAAAATAAGCGCAGAGCCATGCAGAAGCCGTCTTGCTGTCATGGACAAGCCCCTGCTGCACATAGGTCTCGAGTCCGTAGGAATGGGCGTAGGCGCCAATCGGGAACAGGGCATCGTTGAGCTCAAGCAGCAGGAAAAGAGCTTCTTCCTGCTGTGGGGACACTTTTTCCTCTATGATATATTTTGCTGTAGGTTTTGGCTTTGCTGATTTTGCTGCTGCCATAGTCAGGCCTCGAATGTATGACGGTGTTCATGCTCATGCGTATGGGCATGATGATGCGTGCCGCTTACAAGCTTGAGACGATATGCATCGTCAAGCTTCAATTCCTTTTTCTCATAGGGGATGCCGAGCTTCGCGAAGAGGAGCCCCATGGAAGCATCCCAGACTACGGCAAAAGCTGGAGTGTCGCCGGGCAGGGCATAAAGCGGGGCATGGCGGTTGCCGATTTCATAGCAGAAGCGGGCTGCTTCCATGAGGCTGCGCGGTTCTGCTATGAGTGCAGGGACAGGCAGGATCTGGAGGACAACGAGCGTTTCCGCTTCTTCGAGCAGCACATCGCCGTCGTGCAGGCCGTGCTTCTGGGCTTCTGGCGAGAGGCGGATGGCAATATCGCGTCCTTCGTTTGTCAGGGCGCGCAGAATGTGTTTCTGAACGTCGGTATATTCAAGCGGCAGATAGTCGATATGCTTATTCTGCCTGCCTTCCATAAAAGCAGGGTCGAGCAGGCTGCCGCAAATTTTTGTCAAAATCATATAAATCCCCACCTTTTAAAAAAGATGATAGAGCTGCGTCAGCGGCAGTTTTTCCGCTGGTTTGCTCGTAATTTTCTGGCCGTCTACACGGACCTCGTAAGTCTCGGGATTGACCGTGATCTGCGGGGTCTTGTCGTTGAAGTACATATCCTTTTTCATGATGTCGCGGCAGTGCGAAACGGGACGGACGAGTTTCTGCAGGCCGAGTTTTTCCTTGATGCCGTCTTCCATGGCTGCCTTGGAAACAAAGGTGATGCAGGTATCGTGGCGGGCTCCGGCGGCTGCGCCGAACATATGACGGTAGAAAACGGGCTCCGGCGTCGGGATGGAGGCATTGGGGTCGCCCATCTTGGCGGCAATGATGAAGCCGCCTTTGATGATGATATCCGGACGGACGCCAAAGAACGCAGGATTCCAGAGCACGAGATCCGCGAGTTTTCCCCCTTCAATCGAGCCGACTTCTGCGGTAAGGCCGTGCGTGATGGCCGGATTAATCGTGTATTTCGAGAGATAGCGCAGGATGCGGAAGTTGTCGTTATCGCCCTTTTCTTCGGGCAGGCGGCCGCGCTCTTTTTTCATTTTATCGGCCGTCTGCCAGGTCCGCACGATGACTTCGCCGACGCGGCCCATGGCCTGAGAATCCGAACTCATCATGGAGAAGATGCCCATGTCATGCAGGACGTCTTCGGCGGCGATGGTCTCAGGACGGATGCGCGAGTCGGCAAAGGCCACGTCTTCGGGGATGCGGCTGTCGAGATGGTGGCAGACCATCAGCATGTCAAGATGCTCATCGAGCGTGTTCTTCGTAAACGGCATGGTCGGATTGGTCGACGAAGGCAGGATGTTTTCGTAACCGGCCGCGCGGATGATATCGGGGGCATGGCCGCCGCCGGCACCTTCCGTGTGGTAGGTGTGAATGGTACGTCCGCCAATCGCCGCCAAGGTATCTTCGACGCAGCCCGCTTCATTTAACGTATCGGTATGAATCGCCGTCTGCACGTCGTAAGCATCTGAAACGCGCAGGCAGGCATCGATGACGGCCGGTGTCGCGCCCCAGTCCTCATGAATCTTCAGGCCCATGGCTCCTGCCTTGACCTGCTCGACAAGCGGAGCAATGCTCGAGCAGTTGCCCTTGCCGAGGAAGCCGAGATTCATCGGATAGGCATCGGCAGCGCGCAGCATCTCGCGCAGGTTCCATGGCCCCGGCGTGCAGGTCGTGGCGTTTGTGCCGTCGGCAGGGCCTGTGCCGCCGCCAATCATCGTCGTGATGCCGCTGTAAAGCGCCGTGTCAATCTGCTGCGGGCTGATGAAGTGGATATGCGTATCAAGGCCGCCGGCCGTGACGATGAGACCTTCGGCTGCCAGTGCTTCCGTAGAGGCACCGACCGTAAGGCCGGGCGTGACACCCTCCATGATGTCCGGATTGCCGGCCTTGCCGATACCGACGATGCGGCCGTCCTTGACGCCGATATCGGCTTTGACGATTCCCTGCACGGGGTCCATCACAATAGCATTCGTGATGACAAGGTCGAGAGCACCATTTTCACTGGTGATCTCGGAGGCCTGTCCCATGCCGTCACGCAGCGTCTTGCCGCCGCCAAATTTGATTTCATCGCCGTAGCTCGTGTAGTCCTTCTCGATTTCGAGCAGCAGGTCCGTGTCAGCAAGGCGCACCTTGTCGCCTGTCGTCGGCCCGTACATCAAGGCGTATTTTTCCCGACTGATTTTTTGACTCATTTTGCTGCCTCCTTATCGTTTGTCTCCATCAAAAAGCCGCGTTCTCTGGCGCGGCGCAGGGCAGCTTCTTTATCCAGTTCCCCCGCAGGTCCCATGGTCAGGGCGTTGAAGCCAAGGCAGCGCCGACGCCCGCGCAGTTCGACGAGCTCGACTGTTTTCTGCTCACCCGGTTCAAAGCGGACGGAGGTGCCTGACGGAATATCGAGACGCATGCCAAAAGCTTTGGCGCGGTCAAATTTCAGGCAGCGGTTGACTTCAAAAAAATGATAATGGGCACCGACCTGCACAGGACGGTCGCCGACGTTCGTCACGACGAGTTTGAGGCTTTCGCGCCCTTCGTTCAGGGTAATATCTCCTTTTTGGAGAAGCATTTCTCCCGGTATCATATGCTGGCCTTCTTTCGTATTTTTACTGAATCGGTTCGTGGACCGTCACGAGTTTTGTGCCATCGGGGAACGTCGCCTCAATCTGTACGGAGCCGACCATCTCGGGGACGCCTTCCATGACGTCTGCGCGCGTCAAGAGCTGGCGTCCGGCTGACATGAGCTCCGTGACAGAATGGCCGTCACGGGCCATTTCCATGAGTTCCATACTGATGTAGGCCACGGCTTCCGGATAGTTGAGCTTGAGGCCGCGTCCTTTTCGTTCTTCCGCGAGTTTGCCCGCGTAGTGGAGCATGAGTTTTTCCATATCCTGAGGTGCTAAGCGCATAGTTTATGCCTTCCTCTCTTCTATATAATGCGTTCTGTGCCTGCTGACAAATTGCTCAGGATGCCAGCATGTACTGCTGAATTTCTTCTTTGTCGGCGTCGCTGGAATTTACGTGCAGGACGATCTGTCCTTTATCCATGACGTAGCATTCATCGGCCAAGTCCAGGGCAAAGTCGAGGTACTGTTCAACGAGCAGGATGGAAAGACCGGTCTCCTTGTTGATGGTACGGATGGCATGGCCGATTTCCTGAATGATGGAAGGCTGGATGCCTTCTGTCGGCTCATCGAGCAAAAGAAGCTTCGGATGGGCGATGAGCGCGCGGGCAATGGCGAGCTGCTGCTGCTGACCGCCGGAGAGGTCGCCGCCTTTGCGCGGCAGGAATTTCTCGACAATCGGGAACAGGCGGAAAAGTTCCGAGGGGTCCTGTTTTTTGCCGCCGCAGACTTCAAGGCCGAGGCGCAGATTTTCGGCCACGGTCATCTGCGGGAAAATGTCGCGGCCCTGCGGCACATAGCCAATGCCCATGCGGGCGCGCTCATACGGTGGTTTTTTCTGAAGCTCCTGACCGGCAAGCTCGATGCTGCCCTTAGGCGTTTTGACCAGCCCCATGATGCTCTTTAAAGTTGTCGTCTTACCCACGCCGTTGCGGCCGACAAGGGCGATGATCTTGCCGTCGGGGATGGCAAGGTTTATGTCGTGCAGGACCTCGCTTTCTCCGTAGCAGGCCGTCAGTCCGTTGATATTAAGCATGTTTTTCTTCACCTCGTCCCAGATAAACTTCCTGTACCTTGGCATTTTTCATGACACTTTCGGCGGAACCTTCCGTGAGGATGGCTCCTTCGTGCATGACCGTCACGCCGTCTGCGATGCTCTTGACGAAATTCATATCGTGCTCGACGACGGCCACGGCACAGCGGTCCTTGATTTCTTCAAGGATGCGGGCCGTTTTTTCCGTCTCGGCCTGTCCCATGCCGGCGACAGGTTCATCGAGCAGCAGGAGCTTCGGCTCTTCAACGAGCAGCATCGCAATCTCGAGCCACTGTTTTTCGCCGTGGGAAAGGAATTTTGCGCGTTCCTTGCTCTTTTTGTCGAGGCCGACAAGGTGCAGGACATCGTAGATCTTGCGCGTATCGAGGTAGCGCTTGCGCATCATCAGAGAGCCGAAGACGCTCTTGTCGCGGTTGATGGCAATGCGCATATTGTCGTAGACACTGAGGTTGACGAATGTCGATGGCACCTGGAATTTGCGGCAGATGCCTTTTTTGACAATCTCGAATTCCTTGAGTTTCAGGATATTGCCGACGCCGGCATAATCGACTTCACCGGCTGAAGGCTTCGTCTTGCCGCAGATAACGTCGAGAAGCGTTGTCTTGCCGGCGCCGTTCGGGCCGATGAAGAAATGGATTTCATGCGGGGCAATGGAAGTCGTCACATCATTGACGGCCTTGAAGCCGTCGAATTCGACGGAGATATGTTTGAGATTCAGCAAAGCTTCATTTGAGGCAGAAGCGGCCGAAGATCTTGGTATCATGAGGCAATCCCCTTTCTCTTATTGGCAGACTTGCTGCGAAGACCAAATGGGAGATGAACGGTCGGCAGGTAAGGCTGTGCTTTTTCGTAAAGCGATTCAACCACGCCGACAAGTCCTTTCGGCATGAAGAGGACGACGAGCACGAAGAGCAGGCCGATGAAGTAGAGCCACATATCGGGGACCGTCTCACTGACGCCCGTTTTCATGGCGTTGACGAGCAGGGCACCGATGACCGCGCCAATCAGCGTGCCGCGGCCGCCGACGGCGACCCAGATGACCATCTCGACGGAAAAGGCGATGTCGAGTTCCTTCGGGGAGATCATGCCGGCAAAGAGTACATAGACGGCACCGGCAATGCCCGTGATAATAGCCGAAATGCAGTAGATGAACGTCTTATAACGGCTGGAATCGTAGCCCGTGAAGTACGTGCGGTTCTCACCATCGCGGATGGCGATGAGGATTTTGCCGAGGCTGCGGCTCATGAGCCACGTGCAGAAGACGTACGTCAGGAAAAGCAGCGCGACGGCAAAATAATAGAAGGAAACGAGATTCATCGGGTTCTGCAGCTGGATGCCTAAGAATGTCGTGAAGCCCGTGATGCCGTTGCTGCCGCCGGTATAAGCCTGCATGCCGACGAAAATTGTCACGAACGCCCAGGCAAGTGCCTGCGAAAGGATGGAGAAATAAACACCCTTGATGCGGTTTTTGAAGGTCGAGAAGCCGACGAGCAAGGCCAAAAGCAGCGGCAGGACCACGACGGCGATGAGCGCGAATGGCGCGGAAGCAAAGGGCTTCCAAAAGGCCGGCAGCTGCGTCAGGCCGCCTGTTACCATGAATTCCGGCAGGGAACTGCCGCTCGCGACAAGTTTTAAGTGCATCGCCATGGCATAAGCACCGAGGCCAAAGAATACACCGTGGCCGAGGCTCAGGATACCCGTATAGCCCCAGATGAGATCGATGCCGAGAGCCACAATGGCGTAGCAGATGAACTTGCCGAGCAGCGTGAGGCGGAACAGCGTCAGCACGAATGGCATAGTCAGGAGAACGAGAATTAAGGCGAGAAAGACGAGATTCTTCTTTTCCCGCAGCCAAAATTTAATACCCAAAATGCGGACCTCCTTTCTTGGCCGTCTCAGTCGTCAAGAGCGCGGCTGCGCAGGGCGAAGAGCCCCTGCGGCTTTTTCTGCAGGAAGAGGATGACGAGAAACAGCACCGCAGCCTTGGCGATGGAAGCCGTGCTGCCGAATTCGAAGACCGTTCCTGCCACGCCGATGATCAAAGCGCCCGAGATGCAGCCGATGAGTTTGCCGACGCCGCCGAGTACGACGACCATGAACGTGTCGACGATGTAATTCTGCCCGAGCGTCGGGCCGATGGAGCCGAGCAGCGTCAGGGCGCAGCCGGCGATGCCGGCAAGGCCGCTGCCGAGGGCAAACGTCAGGCAGTCAATGCGCTTCGAGCGGATGCCGAGGCACTGTGCCATATCGCGGTTCTGGATGCAGGCACGCATCTTGCGGCCAAAATCCGTATGATAGAGGAAAGCCCAAACTGCCACGAGGCAGGCGAGGACCATGGCCATGATGAACAGGCGCTTGTAGGACATCGAAACGCCGAGCAGCGTGATGCTGCCGCTCAGGAAAGCGGGAGCCACGACATTGACGTTCGGTGCGCCGAAAATGCTGCGCGCCAGCTGCTGCAGGATGAGGCTGACGCCCCAAGTGGCGAGCAGGCTGTCTGTCGGCCGGCCGTAGAGCCTGCGGACGACGATGAGCTCTAAAAGCATGCCCAAAATAGCGGCTGTGATAAACGATAAGATGATGGAAACGAAGAAATAGCCGTCGCCGAGTATCGGCATCAGGATGCCCTGTGCGACATACGTCGTATAAGCACCGACCATGATGAATTCACCATGTGCCATATTGATGATGCCCATGAGGCCAAAGGTGATGGCCAGTCCCAAGGCTGCTAAGAGCAGGATAGAGGATAGGCTCAGGCCATTGAATAGTATGGTTAAAATGTCCATAAGAACCTCCGGATCAATGCAAATCTTAAGGAAAGAGAAATGCCAGTCACGCGATGAATTCGTTTTCTGAATCAATCCGGACTGGCATGAATCATTTTTTCAGATACGGATTATTTTGCGTCTGCACTCAGACCCTGTGCCCAGCTGTACGATTTGAGGAACGGGTCTGGCTTAATCGGGTCCGTGGCGAAGACTTCATCGATGAGGCCGTTGGCGTTGACCTTGCCGATGCGCACGTATTTGTAAAGGTGCTGATTGTCGCCATCGATCTTGACCGTGCCTTCCGGTGCGTCGAAGCTGATGCCGCCGGCCGCTGCGCGTACCTTGTCGACATCAAAGCTGCCGGCTTTTTCGACGGCTGCTTTCCAGAGGTAAACAGCGTCGTAGGCGGCTTCAATCGGGTCATCCGTTACGCGGTCATCGCCATAGGCTTTTTTGTAAGCGGCGACGAATTTTTCATTGGCCGGAGTCTTGGTCGTCTGGTAGTAGTCCCACGAGACGAGGTCGCCTTCGATGTTCTGTGCACCGATGCCCTTGATTTCTTCCTCAGCAATCGAGAACGACATGACCGGGCATTCCTGCGCCGTGATGCCGGCATCCTTAAGCTGTTTGAAGAACGCGACGTTCGAGTCGCCGTTCAGCGTGTTGACAATGACATCCGGTTTTGCCGCTTTGATCTTGCTGATGATCGTAGCGTAGTCCGTATAGCCCATCGGCGTGTATTCCTCACCGACGACCTCGCCGCCTTCTGCTGCAAGCTGAGCCTTGATGATGCGGTTTGCCGTCTGCGGGAAGACGTAGTCACTGCCGACGAGGAACATCTTTTTCTTGCCATTCTTCAAGAGATACTCAATGGCAGGAACAATCTGCTGGTTTGGAGCGGCGCCCATGTACATGATGTTTTTGGACTGCTCCATGCCCTCATACTGCGTCGGATACCAGAGAAGACCGTTACTGCCCTCCACGACAGGTTTGACGGCTTTGCGTGAAGCGCTGGTCCAGCAGCCGAAGATGGTTGCGACTTTATCATTCATGAGGAGTTTCTTGGCTTTCTCCGAGAAAATCTGCGGGTCGGAAGCACCGTCTTCCTCTACGATTTCAATCTTTTTGCCGAGCACGCCGCCTTGGTCATTGATTTCCTGAATGGCGAGTTTCTCAGCATCGCGGACGGAAGTCTCACTGATGGCCATCGTGCCGCTCAGGGAGTGAAGAAGTCCGACTTTTACGGTATCACCGGAAGAAGAACCCGTGCTGCCGCTCATGGCACTGTCGCTGCCGCAGCCTGATAGCATCAGGCTCGAGGCGAGGAAGGAGATGCCCAGTAGTTTTTTCCACATTCTCATACGCTTACACTTCACTTTCTCACTGTCTTAAAAGGCTTGGAACTGTATCTCTAGAGAAAATCAATGCTTCAACAAAATGGGAGAATAAAAAAGCAGCTCACATACTGCGCGCCTGCGCAATATCGTGAGCTGCCTTGCTCTGCTGTTCTGTTGAATATGGTGCTAGTATAACACTGATGTTTGTACCGTGTCAACTGTCTATTGTATGTATACAATAGACAAAACGAAATAATATACTAATAAAACGAATAATTTAGATATCGAAGAAGAAAACGACGAGATGCTGATGATGATTTTCCCGCTAAGAATATACAGACAGCAAGAGCGGATGCCAGCGTATTTTGGTATAATAAAAGAAATCAGACACAGATGGTTTACTGCGGCCCGGCAATAGGCAGCAGGCTCTTTGTGCAGAAAGCAAGGGATGTATTTATGATTTTTTGGGATATTATCGAGCATACGATGCTGCCGCTGTTCTTTCTGGTAGGCGTGGGGTATTTTCTCGATAAGAAGTTTCATATGGACATCAAGACGATGTCGAAGATGATTTTCTACCTCATTGTGCCATCTTTTCTGTTCACGAATATTTATACGACAGAGTTTCCCGCGGCGAGCTTCCATATGGTCGGCAGCCTGGTGCTCTTTATGTTCCTTTCGTTTTTGCTCGCGACGGTGGTCGGCAAAATTCGCCATTACGACCAGAGGATGATGTCATCCTGCCGCAATGCCCTGATGTTCAACAACACCGGCAATCTTGGCATCGCGGTCATTCTGCTGATTTTCTCACATTCGCCTTTTGTCGTGGACGGGCAGACGCCTTATCTGCAGGAAGCGATGACCGTGCAGATCATTTTCTTTGTGTCGCAGAGTGTCCTCTTAAATACGCTTGGCCTTTATCAGGGGGCACGCGGGCATTATACGCCGCTCGATGCCCTGCGCGTCATTTTGCATATGCCGATTATTTATGCCTTTCTCGCGGCGCTGCTTTGCCGTTGGGGAGGCGTGGACGCCAAGTCGTTTTTCCTCTGGCCGGTGCTTGAAATGGCCGGCAAATGCCTGCTGCCGGTCGCGATGGTCAGCATCGGCGCGCAGCTCTCGCAGACCAAAATCGAATGGTTCAACCGTGAAGTCGAGATTGTCTGCCTCATGAAGCTCTTTGTGATGCCGGCAGTCGGCCTCCTGATGATTTTTGCTGCCAACCGCTTCCTGCCGGGGCTGTTCACACCGATCTCGGCACTGGTCTTCCTGATTTACTGCAGCATCCCGACTGCCGTCAACACCTCGCTTTACGCCATCGAATTCAACAACCATCCCGACTACGCGACCCAATGCGTACTCAATACAACCGTACTGAGCTGTATCTCGATTACCGTATTCACGGCAGTTGGCAAGGCCTTGTTCTTGGGTTGAACATAATTTTGCTATAATAATTTTAGAAGCGAGTCAGCGAGGTGATAGGATGCGAGGAAAATACGATATTTTAGTTGAAAACCGCCGTATGCAATATAAATTCACGATTCGACGCAATATAACAGTTCTTCGCGGAAACAGTGCAACGGGAAAGACGACTCTGATCGAAATGATTCAGGAATTCAACGATAATGGGCCGGAGAGCGGTATTTCTCTGGTTTGTGAGCGTGATTGTGTCGTTTTATCGGGACGATATTGGCAAAATGAGCTTGATGCCATAAATGACAGCATCGTTTTTATTGACGAAGGCAGCCGCTTTGTTTTATCGGAAGAATTTGCCCAGAAAATCAAGCGCACGAATAATTATTATGTCATTGTTACAAGAAACCGCCTGGACAACATACCGTATAGCGTTAATGAAATTTACGGCATTCGGAATCCCGGTAAATACGGAACGCTGCAAAAGACTTACCATGAACTGTATCGGCTCTATGAGGATGATTATGCACATTTGCCGCTGTCGCCTGTGGAATTAATAGTAGAAGACTCAAATTCCGGCTATCAATTCTTTCATGCTTGCTGCGATGACAAAATGATTGACTGTATTTCGGCAAATGGAAAATCAAATATTTTTCTACTGGCAAAACAGAATATGCAAAAAGAGCTGCTCATTATTGCAGATGGCGCTGCCTTTGGCCCGGAAATGAATCGCATAGATTCTTTGATGAAGGTGACCCCGCATATTCATCTGTACCTGCCTGAATCCTTTGAATGGCTGCTGCTGATTTCAGGAATAATCGACAAAAAGGCTGTTGCAGAAATTCTGGCAAATCCTGTTGATTATATAGAAAGTAAGGATTTTTTTAGCTGGGAGCAGTTTTTTACCGATGTATTGATTCAGGCTGCTGCCGACACGATATGGCATTATCAGAAAAGAAATCTTAATCCGGTATATCTGCATACTGGCAATAAAGATAAGATACTGCATGCAGCAGCGCCTGTGTTGGATTTTCTGAAGGGTGAATAATTCATGTTAAAGATATTTTTCGGCGATATGCCAAAAGCAATTTTTAATACAGCCGTATATTTTAAAAACGTGTATGCAGATGAATGGATTACGGATGCTTTTGACCGGGAGATGATTCTCGATGTAGATCAATCAGTAGTCCTGGATTCCGGCGTGATTGATAGTCCTGTCATGGGAAAAATTCCACCGGAACGCTTATCCGGCGGTGTTAAGACCTTGATGCTTGTCTATAATATGCCCGAGCAGGTGTTCAATGTTTCGACATGCGGTGATAACTGTGCAAAATGGCTTTTAAAAATGACCGAGCATGCAGATCGAACTGTGAATTTGCACCATATCATGGATTTTGGCAAAGAGCCATTTTCCATTTATATCATGAATACGCAGCAGATTGTTCATTCGATGGAAGAACTCGTGCCAATCGCCGGCGAGTTTGTTTGACCAAAAAGAAAGAGGGATGTTTTATGCGATTAGCTTTATTGGGAACAGGCAAGATTGTCCGGGAGGTTCTGGATGCGGTAAAGGACCTCAGCCAAATCGAGCTCAAGGTCATTTGGGCAAGGGAGCACAGCAGGGATAAGGCCGCAGCCCTGGCTGAAAAATACGGGATTCCGGCAGTCAGCACGGATTATGAAGAGCTGCTTGCGCGGGATGATATTGACTTTATTTATGTTGGCCTGATCAACAGCGTGCATTATGCCTATGCGAAAAAGGCGCTGCTGGCAGGAAAACACGTCATTTTGGAAAAACCGTTCTGTCCGACGGAAAAGGAGACGACGGAGCTCATTGCGCTGGCAAAAGAGAAGCATCTGTTCCTGTTTGAGGCAGTATCCTTCCTTCACATGCCGAATTTCCATTTCCTGCAGCAGCATCTAAAGGACGTTGGCAAAATCAAGCTCGTACAGGCCAACTATTCGCAGTATTCGAGCCGTTATGACGCCTATCGCAAAGGTATCGTGCTGCCGGCCTTTGACCCTGAGGTCTATGGCGGCGCGCTCTATGATATCAATTTCTACAATATTACTTTGGCCACGAATTTGTTCGGAGCCCCGACTGACTTTGACTACACGCCAAATATCGGCTTCAACGGCGTCGATACATCCGGCATCATGAAGCTGCAGTATCCGGATTTTCAGGCTGTCTGCATCGGTGCCAAGGATTCGGAGAGCCCCTGCTTCTTTATCGTGCAGGGCGAGGATGGCTGGCTCGCAGTCAAAGGCGGGCCGAACCGCATGGATACCATCGTTCTGAAGCAGCACGGACAAATGGAAAAAACCGTCACGCTCAACGGCAGTACGCCGCGTCTTGCACATGAATTTGCTGCCTTTGACCGCTTCTGGCACGAAGGGCGCTATGAAGAAGCCTATGAAAAATTGGCAGCAACACAGCAGGTCATGCATATTTTGGAGCAGAGCCGCTGCCGGATGCTGAAAAATAAATAAACTCAAGAGATTACAGAAAGAAGGGAGCCGATTTTAATGGATGACAAAAAGACAGAAGAACTCAAAAAGCAGGCTGCCATTCTGCAGGAACGGGAAAAACGCATGATTGCCGAAGAGCGGCGGGCTCATAAGGCAAAGGCCCGCACGGCTGATGCATGGAAAAGTGTCACACGGGCCAAGGCCTACCGCGACCGCGTCGCCATGGAAAAAAGTCAGTCCGGCAAGCCTGTGTCGGAAGAACGCCCGCAAACTAGTCAGCATGACAGCAGTGCACCGCAGGTTCCGAGCAAAAAGAAAGGCTCCCTGCTCGACCGCATCATGGGCGACTGACCGCGGCTGACAAATGATATCAACAAAAAGAGGGAAAAAGTCCAGCGCTGGACTTTTTCAGGCAAAATAAAAGGCAGCCGTAATTTTTGCGGCTGTCTTTTATGATAGGGAAGTATATCAAGTATTATCGGTTAATCGAAGTAATGCTCGGACAGGTCGACGAGGCCATCTTCCAGCAGGTTCTGAAACTCTGCCGAGGAGATATTTTCAGCCGTGATGGAGAAATGATAACCGTCTCTCTGCCATTCAGCTGCATAGCCCTTCGGGTCTGTGCTCATGACGGTCGGCAGTTCTGCAACAGCGACTTGCGTATGATCGATGTTTTGTTGTTTCCAATTTACACCGTTTATACCGCTTAAATGTGTCATGCTTGTTTTCGTAGTACGTACACGCAGTCTCGTCTGAGTCTCGCCATCACGTACATAGCTGAGGTCTACTGTATCATTGCCAATGACCGAAATATAATCAACATGGTAGCCGGAAATCTTCGGCAGATAAAGCGGTGTGATGCCGGCGGCCTTAGCGGCATCCTGTACCGTATTGTACGTTACAATGGGATTTGGAATCTGTTCAGCGGCATTGACCGTCGCAGTCATGCCCGTCGTCATCAGGCCGGCTGCAGCAAAAGCACCTGCGGCAATATACATTTTCAACTTCATCATTCATTTCTCCAAATGGCTGTAATGTTCGTCCATGTCTTTTACTGAAGAACATCTTATACCAATTAATTGCTTTTGTCAATATTTTTGTGGTGGACAGTATCAGGCTATGGCAATTTTTCTGAAAGGGCTATGCAGCATCGCGACGATGTGATACAGCAGCTGGACTCATAATCTATTTGCCCAGTAATCAGGCCAATACGCAAGCATTTGATACTAGCTCAAGCAAAAAATCGTTCTTGCCGCGCTTCCCTTCTTCGTATATCATGTAAGTATGAAATGATTATCCATTACGAAAAAATACTGACTCATGAAGGAGGAATCATCATGAACGCATTACAGCAGCTCAACAACTTTATTGCATCCAAAAAAGATCTTGGACTTCTCGTCTTCCGCATTCTCATCGGTCTGGCCTTTATCTGGCACGGCGTGCCGAAAATCCTCAGCGGTCCTGAGGGATGGACGGCGCTGGGCTCGATGATGGGGGCTCTCGGCATTCACCTGTTCCCGACGTTCTTCGGACTTGTCTCGGGCCTGACGGAGACGTTTGGCGGACTCTTCATCCTGCTCGGCCTGCTCTATCGTCCGATGTCGGCCTTGCTTTTCGCCAATCTCATGATGGGCACGGCAATTGTCTACGCGATGGGCGCTCCGATTCTTGAGGTAACGCGTCCTCTCGAAGAAGGCATCTTCTACCTTGGCACGCTCTTTGCCGGTCCGGGCCGCTACAGCCTCGACTACATGCTCGGCGCGGAACGCGACGAGTCGGAGCTCGACTAAAATCTTCATATATATAAGATACTTTTGGCATCCTGGTGCTTGTCACATCGGGATGCCAAAATTTTTTATTTTTTTTGATGTAATAAAAGTGTTGACAATATGTACCTGCTCTGGTATAGTATGACTTGTAAGACGTAATCGCGAACATTACATAAAGAAAAAACAAAGATTGATTGGAAGGGAAAAGCCCTTCGGAAGGAGAAACATATTATGAAAATCGCAGTTGTAGCAGCAAACGGCCGTGTCGCACAGAATGTCATCAAAGAGGCCCTGAATCGCGGCCATGAGGTTGTCGCTTTTGGCCGTCATGACGAAAATAACACGCAGGCCAAGAATTATATCAAAAAAGATGTCTTCGCTCTGACGAAGGAAGATCTGCAGGGCTTTGACGTTGTTGTCGATGCAGTCGGCACGTGGACGCTCGAGACGCTGTATATCGTACCGAGAGCTGCCATTTACCTCGCAGACCTGTTGAAGGGCACAAAGACGCGCCTCGTCGTTGTCGGCGGTGCAGGCAGCCTTTACACGAACAAAGAGCATACTTCCACGGTAGAGCTCGCTCCGAATTTCCCGGATGCCTTCAAGGGTGTCAGCGCCGCACATGGTCTGGCTCTTGCTGAACTTCGTGCCACGGAAGATGTCAACTGGACGTACATCTCCCCAGCTGCTGATTTCCAGGCAGATGGCGACCGCACGGGCAAATACATCCTTGCCGGCGAAGAGTTCACGCTCAACAGCAAGAATGAGTCCATCATCTCGTATGCCGACTACGCCATTGCTATGGTCGATGAAATTGAGAGCGGCAAGCATGTAAAACAGCGCATCTCCGTTGTCCGCGCTTAAGCCCGCCAAATCCCCTTATGCATAATCCCCAAAAGACTGCCGTTTCCCCGCGGCAGTTTTTGCATGTCTAAAAAGAGAAAGGATGTTAGCGATGGATA
Organism: Mitsuokella apri; assembly: GCF_051886055.1. Taxonomy (NCBI): domain Bacteria; kingdom Bacillati; phylum Bacillota; class Negativicutes; order Selenomonadales; family Selenomonadaceae; genus Mitsuokella; species Mitsuokella apri. Next base: position 133,177 of record NZ_JBJEXT010000039.1, read on the forward strand.
CCGTATATTATCTCAAGATGCTGGTCAAAGATTTTCATTCCGTCGTTATGGCGACGCTGAATGACGAAGGACGCCCCGAGACTCGCGTCATCGACCTGATGCTCTATGATGAACAGGGCCTTTATTTCCTGACAGCCAAGGGCAAGAATTTTTATCATCAGCTGCAGGAGCAGGGATATATCAGCCTGTCCGGTACGCGCGACAAGCGGGCTGTGCGTTTCGATGGCTTTGTACGCAATATCGGACAGGAGAAACTCGCGGAAATTTTTATTGAAAATCCGTACATGGCAAAGATCTATCCGGAGAATACACGTCAGGCTCTCGAAGTGTTCCAGATTTATCAAGGGACAGGGGAGTATTTCGATATCAGCAATCCGTCGCACATCGAGCGGGATGACTTTATCCTCGGCGACGCAGAGACACACGCATGCGGCTATCGGGTCAATGAAGATGCCTGCATTGGCTGCCAAAAGTGCCTGTCCGTCTGTCCACAGCACTGCATTTCAATTCGTCCGAATGGCAAGGCTGTTATCGACCGTCATCATTGCCTGAGCTGCGGACGCTGCGCAGAAATCTGCCCCGTACAGGCCATAACCAAAAGTATATAATAGAAGAAATGGAATCGTGGAGGAAAATCATGTTTGGTTTTGATACCGTACTTTGCTACAAAAAAAATAATAGATCGTATGAAGAGCAGCTTACTTTGCTCAAAGAAAAAATACAAAAAGCCGATGCCGTCCTGATTGGCGCCGGCGCGGGGCTTTCGACGGCTGCGGGGCTGACGTATGGCGGTGAACGCTTCCGGAAATATTTCTTTGACTTTGCCGAGAAATTCGGCATCACGGATATGTACACGGGTGGCTTTTATCCGTTCCCAAGCCCTGAATTTTATTGGGGCTGGTGGAGCCGTCAGATTTATTTCAACCGCTACATCGACGCACCGTCTTCGGTCTATCCGGATCTTCTGAAGCTCGTCAGAGACAAGGATTATTTCGTGCTGACGACGAATGTCGACCATCAGTTCCAGAGAAGCGGCTTTGACAAGAAGCGCCTTTTCTACACGCAGGGCGATTACGGCCTGCTGCAGAGTGTGCAGCCCGAGGTGCAGAAGTCCTACGACAATCAGGAAATTGTCGAAAAGATGCTCGCGGCGCAGGGCTTTGTCAAAAATGAACAGGGCATCTACGAGGTGCCGGCTTCCGGAAAACTCAACATGACAATCCCTAAAGAACTCATCCCCAAATGCCCCGATGATGGCCGCGATATGATGGTCAGCGTGCGCAGCGATGACCGTTTTGTTGAAGATGAGGGCTGGCATGAGGCACAAATGCGTTATCATACATTCTTGGAGCAGCATGAGGATGATCATATCCTTTATCTCGAGCTCGGTGTCGGCATGAATACGCCCGTCATCATCAAGTATCCGTTCTGGTATTATACGGAAGAAAATCCAAAAGCTTTTTATGTCTCCATCAACAAGGGATGGGCAGCCTGCAGTAAAAAAATACAGGACCGCAGCCTCTGCATGGAGCAGGATATCGGAAAGGTCCTGAAAGATTTGCTGAACGAAAAGAAGGTCTGAACATGACGCAGGAAGAAAGAAGAATCTGGCTTATCAAGGCCCTGCAGAAGGAAATGCCGGAATACGCAGGGTACCGCATCCCCGAAGACGCAGAAGGACAGTGGCTGCTTCTGCGCGCCTTGTTCAATGTCCGCATGCCGGCACCGCTTACGGCTGAATTTGCGGCCATCGAAGGGGCTTTTCTTGAACAGATGACACGCGAAAAGGGCATTGTCGAAGTGACGGACATCCCGGCGAGTGTGCTTAATGCGCGGCTGTTTGTCTGGCAGGGCGATATTACGCGCCTGCATGCCGATGCCATCGTCAACGCGGCCAACAGCCAGATGCTCGGCTGCTTCCGTCCGAATCACAACTGCATTGACAACATCGAGCAGACTATGGCCGGCGCAGAGATGCGTTATGAACTCTATCAGATCATGAAGAAGCAGGGCCATGAAGAGCCGACGGGGCAGGCCAAAATCACCAAAGGCTATCATCTGCCGGCTCGCTATGTCCTGCATACCGTCGGCCCCATTGTGCAGGGCGCTTTGACGGAACAGCATAAAAAGCTGCTGGCCTCCTGCTATACCGCCTGCCTCGACCTCGCTGCAGAATATGGCCTCACAAATATTGTCTTCTGCTGCATCTCGACGGGCGTATTCTCGTTCCCGCAGCGGGACGCTGCCGAAATTGCCGTTCGGACGGTCCGCAATTGGCTGGACAAGCATCCGGGCGCAGCGCTGCAGCGCGTGATTTTCGACGTCTTTAAAGACAGTGACCGCGATATTTACGAAAATATCTTGGGCCGTCCCGAATGATAAAAGCATGTTTCTGAGATAGACCTAAACTTGCACAGGCAGGAAAAAGGCAGGGCGAGACGAAATCTTTATGAGAATACAGGAATATTCTTAGAGACAGAATGGAGCCTTATTTATGAAGATTTTCGTTGATGCCGATGCCTGCCCAGTCGTCAGGCAGATTGAAACAATAGCCGAGAAATACAAAGTCCCCGTCACGCTGCTCTGCGATACGAATCACATCCTGACTTCCAATTACAGTGAAGTCAAAATCATCGGGGCAGGAGCCGATGCCGTGGACCTCGCGCTCATCAACCTCTGCCACAAAGGCGATATCGTCGTAACGCAGGATTACGGCGTTGCGGCCATGGCACTTGGCAAACACGCCTATGCCGTGCATCAAAACGGCTGGCAGTACACGAATGAAAATATCGACCGGCTGCTGATGGAACGCCATCTGGCAAAAAAGGCGCGGCGTGCCTCGAAGAAGAATCATCTGAAAGGACCTCGAAAACGCACATCCGAAGATGATGAGCATTTCTGCCAAAGATTTGGGCACTTACTGCAGCATATTTTACAGCTTCAGAAAGATGCGGAGTGAATCTGTTCAACCCAAATGAGGCTCTGACATTTCATTTGTCAGAGCCTCATTTGGGTTCGCATTTTTCTTTTTGTGACTGTCTGCGATAAGCAGATGGCGTGAGGGAAAGTTCCTTTTGGAAGAAGCGGTAAAAGGCTGACAGACTGCCAAAGCCTACGGCATAGGCGATGTCGATGATTTTTTTATCCGTGGCGGTCAGCAAGTGCTTTGCTTCCTGCAGACGCAGTTTATCCATATAGGCCTTGGGCGTCATGCCGTAGACATCGCGGAAAACGTCCGTGAGACGCCGGCCGGTGACGCCGACTTCGCCGAGTTCATGATAGAGGGCCGACTGTTCGCGGTAAAAGGCTTCGATTTTCTGTTTGACGTCTTCGGCCAGCTGCTTCATGGGCTCGTAGTCGAGCAAATCGCTGCGGCAGCGCTTGCAGGGGCGAAAACCGGCTTTGCGGGCTTCTTCAGAAGTCGCAAAGAAGCAGACATTTTCCCGTTTCGGGGCTTTTGATTTACAGGATGGCCGGCAATAGATGCCAGTCGTCTTGACACCGTAGAAAAACACGCCGTCATAACTTGCGTCGTTGTGCAGCACAGCCTGCCACATTTCTTCATCCGTCATGCTCTCAAGTGCCCGAATATCGAAAGCGCCGCTATGGACCTTTGCGGCAAAGTCCTGAATATAGTCGGCCTTTTTGTATGTCATGCCGATGGACTGCAGCTCTTCGCGGCTCAGGGATAAGATGCTCTCGGAGTCGATGGTTCCGAGCTTTGCGGACAGCCGCTGCCAGAGCGTGGCCTGTGCGGCCGTGGAAATCTGCTGACCAATGATATGATGGACAACAGACGAGAATATATCATCGTCTACCCGACGCTTTATGGGCCCAATCGCTTCTATGGCCGCTGCCAGTTTTTTGTCTCGCGACTTTAGATAGTCGAGTTCCTTTTCTGGTATGTAAAACATAGAAGAATATAGTTAATATCGATTTTAACCATATTAGCAGGAGAGTTACATACCTCTCCTTTCTCAAACTTCTACAGATTTACTCATCGCCGTCAACATCAGTATTCCGATATCTCAATTAAAGAGGGAATCGCAGGGACTGACTCTGACGATATTTCATTGGCGCTAACCCACACCAATATTTGTATTTCTGTGTTAATGAATATACGTTTGTACCAAAGAAGGACGGAGCAGATACAGCAGATTCAGCACGGCGTTGGCATCGCGATTATTTTGGTAGCCGCATTCGTAGCAAATGTACTGATCATGACGCGTGCCGTGTTTCTGATTGCCATGCAGCGTAATCCTTTCCTCGCCAGTCTTTACATGACCGCAGGCCGCACAGCGCTGCGTAGAGGGATATGACTGGTCTGCAAGAACCAGTTTTCTGTCATACCATGTTGCTTTGTACTGCATCTGCCGTTTGAATTCGCCGAACAGAGACCGATGGACGCCTTTTGAGGCAATGCCCATTTTCATGCCCTTGACATTCAAGTTCTCAATGGCAATTTCGTCATAGGCTTTGACGAGATGCGTCGTGTATTTTGACAAGATATCGTGCTGGATGTTGCGGACTTTAGTATACGCACGCTGAAGCTTGGTTCTCGCTTTCTCGTAGCGCTTGCTTTGCGTCCCTTTCACCATGCCATTCACGACTCTTTTTTTCGCCAGTACACGGCTATAATGGGCAATCTTCTCATATTGGCGTTTTAGTCGGTCGGGTAGGATGATTTCCCTGCCTTCCAGACTGTCAAAATGCGCGACATTGACATCGACGGCGTTGACTTTTCCCGTTTTAGGCAGCGGCTCTATCTCTTCCTGATAAGTCAAGGCGGCATAATATTTGCCTTTTTCCTTAAAGAAAGAACAGGTCTGCACTTCCGTCATCCTGAGTTTTTCAGAAGCGACGACATCCTGCCACCAGCCGAGATGATTTTCTTTCAAATAATGATGAAGCATCCTTGGCTTGTCAAAACGGATTTTGCCATCGACAA